>DATAPS010000445.1:0-15993 GCA_036265085.1 Acetobacteraceae bacterium
GCGAGACCACGCCGATCCGAGCGAAGTCGGCATTCGGGCCGGCTAGGGCGGTGAAGACCAGAGGGAAAACCTTCCCGGCCTGATCGGTGACATTGACATCGACGGTCCCGGTCAAACCGGAGCTTTCAAGCTGGCCCCGGAAGGAAAAATCCGAAAACAAAGTTCGATCGTCCGGTGTGAAAATCAAATCAGCCAAAGTTCCGTTCTTGACCGGCGTGATGTTCGCGAAACCGTTGCCGGTGTCCACATTCCCGGTCGTGTCGACCGTGACTGAGGGGCCGGAGTTGTTTTTGCCCACCAAGCCCGTGAAGGTGCTGACATCCTTGTTGGCGCCATTGGTGAAGAACTTCGCTCCGCCGGGATTTGGATCGATGATGAGGGTGGCGAGCCGGCGTCATCCAACCGCCGAGCGCCACCGCCGCCGTGGCGCACGCCACTGCTGCGCCCTAAACCGGTTCGGTGGCGCTCACAAAAAGATGCGCACACTCTGGATTGCCGTGTGACGGCGCTGATGATGCGCTATCATCGGCCGAGCCGAGATGGGCTGGCACGCACGGTCACCAGCGTGATCTGACACGGCGCCTTCGCGCCCGGAAAAGGAGGAGCGAGGCGGTCTACGGACCGTCTCGCTCCTTGGAGATGCGCGTCCCTCGCCTAAGAAGAAGTTTTTGAATTTTTACGACGATGGGCGATGCCAAGGCCGAGCAGGCCGATCCCGAGCAATGCGACGCTCGCCGGCTCGGGAACGGGAAGACCGGACGCTGAGAATTCGATCTGCTTCACTTCCTTGAAGGTTTCTGATCCCGGGGTCAGGATTTCGACTGATTTGATCGTCTCCCCATCCAGCGAGACGACCCCGATGCGAGCGAAATCCGCGTTCGGGCCGGCCAAGCCATTGAAAACCAGAGAGGAAACCGTGCCGAACTGATCGGTCACGTTCACGTCGACTGTCCCCGTAAATCCGGCTCGTTCAAGCTGTCCCCGGAAAGAAAAATCCGAGAACAATGTTGGATCGTCGGGTGTGAAAATCAAATCAGTCAAAGTTCCGTTCTTGACCGGCGAAATGTTCGCGAAACCGTTGCCGGTGTCGACATGCCCGGCCGTCTTGACCGTGACAGAGGAGCCGGAGCTGTCGCCCGTGAAGGTGCTCACATTCTTGTTGGCGCCGTTGATGAAGAACTGCGCTCCGCCGGGATTTGGATCGATGATGAAGGTGGCGCGAGCCGGCGTCATCCAGCCGCCGAGTGCCGCCGCCGCGGTGGCGCACGCCACCGCCCCGCCCTAAATTCGTTTCCTTACCTTAACCATGACGCTCTCCGTTCGTTGCGATGATTGATTGACTAGAGATGTCCAGAAAAAAAGTCAAACAGTTTCGGTGGCGTTCATAAAAACAGATGCGCGCGGACTCGATTGCCGTATCGCAATCCATGAGACATCAGCGGACGCGGGGCGGTGGTCAGATCGGCAAGGTTGCGTGGGCCCGACCGAGCGCCCTACAGTTTCGTGAAGACCGGCAAAACAGGTTAGGGGGGAGCAATGCCATTGCGGGAAATCGTCGGACTAGCTGCTCGCGTGATCGGCTTCGCGGCGTTCGCGGCCTGCGCGGGACCGGTGCATGCCGAGCAGGTCACCATCAAAGTCTGGATGCACGAGCATCCGCCGCGCATCCCGATCGACAGGCAGATCGTCGCCGAGTTCGAGAAGGCGCACCCGGACGTGAAGGTCGACTACCAGGTCATCGCGGTGGCGGAATATCCGACCAAGCTGCTCACCGCCTTCGCCTCGGGCTCCGGACCGGATGTGTTCAACCAGACGGTGTCGCTGGTGGCGCAATACTACGCCTCGCGCATCCTCGCCCCGATCGACTACGCCGCCCTCGGCTATCCCGACGAGAAGGCGCTGACCGATCAGTACACCAGCGGCTTCGCCGGCATCCGCTTCGGCGGCAAGCTGTACGGGGTGCCGACCGAGGTGAGCAATTACGCCTGCTACCTCAACAACGACATGTGGAAAGAAGCCGGGCTCGATCCCGCGAAGGACTTCCCGACGACATGGGAGGCGATGCCGGCGCTTGCCGAGAAGCTGACCAAGCGCGACGCCAACGGCGTGCCGATCCGCCGCGGCTTCGATTTCAATTGGCCGACTCCCGGCGTCTATTGGCTGACGATGAACACGATGATGCACCAGCTCGGCGCCAGCCTGATCGACGAGGACGCCTACAAAGCGACCTACGAAGGCCCCGCCGCCCTGGAGGCAACGCAATTCCTGGTCGACTGGGTGAACAAGTACAAGCTGGGCGGCCCGCAGTACACGGACACCCGCACAGACTTTCTCGGCAAGAAGCTTGCGACCGAGTGCAGCTTCGGGATCTGGGGCATTCCGCAGATGCACGACGCCAAGGTCAACTTCACCGTCAAGCCGGTGCCCCGCTTCGCCGATGGGAAGAGCGACGAGGGCTTCGACGCGTATGCCTACTACATGATGGTGAACGCCCGCTCCTCGCCGGCCGTGCAGAAGGCATCCTGGGAGTTCGTGCGGATGTTCACGGATCACGCCGTGGACCTATTCAAGGGCGCCGGCCTGTTCGTGCCCCGCAAGGACGTCGCCCCGCTCGCGAATGATCCCGACAGCCTGGTGTTCCTCAACGAACTGAAGAAGGCGAAGTTCTCGCCGCGTGTCGTGGGCTACAATCAGGTGCTCGACGTGCTCATGCGCGGCCGCGACCGCATGGTCCAGGGCGGCGAGCCGGTCGCGAACGTGATCCCGACCGTAAACAACGACATGAACGGCGTGCTGCGCCGCGAGAAGACGCGGGCGGAGGCAATGCTGAAGCAGTGATCGTCGGCCATGCTTCGCGAGCCCCTCACCCAACCCTCTCCCCGCAAGCGGGGAGAGGCGCTTCCTGATTCTCCCTCTTCCCGCTTGCGGGATGAGGGCCGGGGTGAGGGGACAGCGACAAAGGCACCGTCGCGGCGGCGACACCTCGGCCGCCGCTGGTGGGGCCTCGTATTCGTGCTCCCCGTGATCGCGTTCTTCGCGGTGTTCAACGTCTTCCCGGTGCTGTTCGGCTTCGGGCTGAGCCTGACCGATTACAACCTGCTTGATCCGCCGAACTTGGTCGGCTTCGACAACTTCGTGAATCTCCTCGACGACAGCCTGTTCGTCACGGCGTTCTGGAACACGCTCGTCTTCGTGGCGGGCGCGACTTTGCCGGTCTGGGTTCTTTCGCTGCTCGCGGCGCTCCTGTTCGACCAGGTGTTCCGCGGGCGGCAGCTGTTCAAGGCGCTGTTCTTCCTCCCTGTGCTGCCGCCGGTCGTCGTGGTCGCGGTGGTGTGGCGAATGCTGCTGCACCCGAACGGCATCATGACGTGGCTCGCCGGCTCGTTTCGCGGCATCACCGAGATTCCGTGGCTTTCCAGCACCGTGCTCGCGCCGCTCTCGATGATCGCGGTGCACGACTGGGCGGTGATCCCGTTCTTCATGCTGATCTGGCTGGCGGGACTGACCGGCGTGCCGAAGGAACTGCGCGAGGCCGCGCATCTCGACGGCGCGACCGGGTGGCGCACGTTCTGGCATGTCGACCTGCCGATGCTGCGCTCGACGGCGGTGCTGGTCGCCGCGCTCAGCACGATCAACGCCTTCCAGACCTTCACGCTGCAATACGTGCTGAGCACCGACCCCGGCGGCCCCGCGGGTTCGACGCTGGTGCTCGGCCTGCTCGTCCTGAAATACGGGTTCCAGTATTTCCGAATGGGCGACGCGGCCGCGGTCTCCGTCGTGATGTTCGCGATGATCCTCGCCGTGACCGCGTTCCAACTCTGGTTCAACCGCCGTGTTGCTTGATCTCCGGCGGGCGCGTCCGCTGTTGTTCCTGACCGGGCTGGTCGCCGCCACGGCGTTCGCCTTCCCGATCTGGTTCATGGTGACTTCGGCGTTCAAGGCCGAGACCGAGATCCAGGCGATCCCGATCCATTGGTGGCCGCACGAGTTCCAGTGGCTCGACCGCTTCCGGGAGGCGGCCGCGTTCGCGCCGCTCTGGCGTTACTTCCTCAACAGCACGTTGCTTTCGGTCGTGCATGTCGCGGTGACCGTGTTCTTCGGCGCTCTCGCCGGGTTCGGCTTCGCGAAATATCGCTTTCCGGGGCGCACGGTGCTGTTCCTCTTCGTGCTCTCGACGCTGATGATTCCGTTCCAGGTGCTCGTCGTGCCGCTGTTCATCGAGATGAAGGCCTTCGGCTGGGAGAACTCCTATCCCGGCCTGATCATCCCGGGGATGATCAATGCGCTCGGCGTCTTCATGATGCGCCAGTACATCTCCGACCTGCCGGACGAGCTGCTCGAAGCCGGGCGGATCGACGGCGCCGGCGAGTTCCTGATGTTCCGCCGCATCGTCCTGCCGCTGATGACCGCGCCGCTGATCAGCCTCGCGATCCTGGTGTTCATCGCGTCCTGGGGCTCGTTCCTGTGGCCACTGGTGATCGTACAGGACCGGACGCTGAACGTGCTTGCCGTGGGCCTGACCAACTACAGCCAGCCCTATCAGCACGCGCCGATGTGGGGCGCCGCGATGGCTGCCTCGACGATCGCGACCATCCCGATCGCGTGCCTGTTCATCTTCGCGCAGCGCTATTTCATCAAGGGACTGACCGCCGCTGCGGTGAAGGGATAGAGATGCGGGTCTTGGTGAGCGGGAGCAGCGGCCTGATCGGCCGCGCCGTCGTCGAGCGTCTGTCGGCGGAAGGCGACGACGTCGTGCCGTTCGATATCGCCCAGGGATGCGACGTGCTCGACGCGGAGGGCTTCGCGGCGGCGGCGCGCTCGTGCGACGCGATCGTCCACGCGGCGGGCGGCCACCGGGCGGATGCGGCGGGTTCGGGCGGGCGCTACATCACGCCCAACGTCACCGGGAACTGGAACATGCTGGAGGCTGCCCGGCAGGCGGGCATCCGGCGTGCGGTGACTTTCAGCAGCGTGAATGCGATCGGCATCTTTCGCGGCGAGGCGCGGCCCGATTATTTCCCGATCGACGACGATCATCCGATCCGACCGCCGACGGCCTACGGCGTCGCGAAACGGCTCATCGAGGAGATGTGCCGCTGCTACACGGCGACGACCGGCATCTCGACGGTCTGCTTCCGTCCGCCCGCCGTTTGCGGCGCTGCCCGCCGCGCGAAATACGAGGCGGCGCGCGCCGCCGATCCGTCGGCGGAGTGGACGCCGTTCTGGGAATACGGCGCGTGGATCGACGTGCGCGATGTCGCCGGCGCGGTGTTCGCGGCGCTGCGCTGGCCCGAGCCGGCGCATCTCACCGGGCTCATCATCGCCGACGACGTGACCTCGCCGGAGCCACCGCGGGAGCTCGCGCGGCGGCTGATGCCGGAGGTGCCGTGGCGTGGACCGGAACCGTCCGATCCCTGGGCGACCCTCGTGCGCTCGGATCGCGTCCGCGACGCGCTCGGATGGACGCCGCAACATCGCTGGCGCCGCTGAACCTGACTTCCCGACATTCCGCACGCGCGGCGGACAGCTCATGGTCAAGCTGTCGGAGAGCATCTCCGTGCCGGTCGCCGTTTCGAAAAATCGAACCTGAGCGCGATGGGCTTGGGCGCGGCCTCCTGCGGGATTCGCTACACCTTCGCATTCCGTCATCGGAGAAGCAGTCGTGATCCAATCAGCCCTGACCGGTCAACGCGCCGCCTATGAGCAATTCGCCGCCCTTCATGCGGGTCCGTCCGCGTTCGTCATGCCGAATGCCTGGGATGGGGCCTCGGCCCTGCTGCTGCGCGCGGCCGGATTTCAGGCGCTGGGGACGACCTCGCTCGGCATCGCCTTCGCCCTCGGCCGCCGCGACGGCGTGCATGCCGTCAGCCTGGCGGAGGCGGTCGCGAACGGCACGCTGCTCGCTCATGTGAGCGGCCTGCCCGTCAACGGCGATCTTGAAGACGGCTTCGGCCCTGATCCCGAGCAATGCGTCGCGACCGTCGAGGCCGCGATCACCGGCGGCCTCGCCGGGCTCGGCATCGAGGACACCACCGCCGATCCCGCCCGGCCCATCCACGACTTCGACCATGCCGTCGCCCGGATCCGCGCCGCCGCTGCCGCCTCGCGCGGCCGCATCGTCCTCACCGGCCGCACCGACAATTTCCTCCACGGGCGCCCCGACCTCGCCGACACGATCCGCCGCCTCACCGCCTTCGCCGAGGCCGGCGCCGACGTGCTCTACGCGCCGGCTCTGCCGGACATGGACGCGATCCGCGCCGTCGTGCGGGCCGTCGCGCCGAAGCCGGTGAACGTCCTGATCGGCCCGCGCACCGGCGTCGTTCCCCTCAGCGAATTGGCGGCTTCCGGGGTGCGGCGGGTGAGCCTCGGCGGCGCGCTCTATCGTCGCGCGATGGCCGGCTTGCGCGAGGCGGCCACGGAGCTCGCGGCCGGCGATCTGGCGCGCGGGTCCGCGGGCCTGCCGGGCGCGGCGATCGAGGCGCTCCTGCCTCCCTCCGCCAGTGGCTAGTCCGATCCCCGGCCTCGACACGCCGGAAGGCGTCGACGCCGTCGCCCATCTCATTCAGATGGCGCTGACGCCGGTGTTCCTGCTGTCCGGCATCGGCACGCTGCTGAACATGTTCAACACGCGGCAGAACCGGGTGTCGGATCACACCGAGCACCTGACCGAGCTGCTGGAGAATGAGACCGACGAGGCGCAGTACGCACGGATCGTCGGCCACCTCAAGCGGCTGCGCCGCCGTCGGCTGGCGCTCGACGCGTCCGTCATTTTCGGAGCGGTCGGCGGCGCGTCCACCTGTGCCGCCGCGTTCGTCCTCTTCCTCGGCGGCGTCCGGAACGCACAGGTGGTCATATGGCTCGTCCTCCTGTTCGGCGCCGCCCTCGCATGCACCGTTGGCGCGCTGGTCGCGTTCATGGTCGACAGCCTGATGGCGTGGCACGGCCTGCGCCGGGATGGGCCGATGCCGCGGCCGAAAGGCGGCGGGTGAAACTCCGTCTTTTGGTATACTGTGACCGAATGATCCGCCAACGGGATCTCGTTGCGATCGTCCCCGGCGCGCCGTTCGTCCATGCGCAGCAGCCGGCCGTGTCGGTGGTCGGCTGAGCCTCATGTCGGGCGAGCTGGCAACCGCGAGCGATCGTCCTCGCCTCGGTGCGAAGGTGGCTGCCGCATCCTTCAATCCGCTGCGCGGGCGCCTGTTCCAGAAATACATCCTGCTGTTCATGGGGCTCGTCAGTGCCGCCCTGCTCGCGAATGCCGGCGTCGATCTCTATTTCACCTACCGCACCGGCGAGTTGCTGCTCGCCCGCTTGCAAATGGAGAAGGCCGACGCCGCGGCCGAGCGGATCTCGCAGTTCTTCACCGAAACGGAAGACCAGATCGGCTGGACCACCCATGTGCAATGGGCGGCCGGAGCGCTCGACGAGCGCCGGTCCGACTTCTTCCGCCTGCTCCGGCAGGTGCCGGCCATCACGGAACTGAGCGAGCTCGACGGCCAGGGCAAGGAACAGCTGCGGGTCTCGCGCCTGGCGATGGACGTGGTCGGCAGCCAGGCGGACTACTCGAAGGACGCGCGCTTCAACGAGGCGGTCGCCCACAAGCTCTGGTTCAGCCCGGTCTATCTCCGGCGCGGATCCGAGCCCTACCTGACCATGGCGATCGCCCGCGCCGGCCGCGGTGCCGGCGTCACGGTCGCGGAGGTGAACCTCAAGCTGATCTGGGACGTGATCAGCTCGGTCAGGGTCGGCAACACCGGCTACGCCTTCGTCGTCGATCGCAGCGGCCACCTCGTCGCACACCCGGACATCAGCCTCGTCCTGCGCGACACCAACTTCGGCGGATTGCCATACGTCGCCGCCGCCCTGCAGACGGTGTCCGACCCGAACATCCCGACCGCCGATGCGACGGTTCAGACCAGCTTCGAAGGGCGGCGAGTGCTGACGGCTCATGCCGTGCTGCCCGATCTCGGCTGGGTCGTCTTCGTCGAGTTGCCGATGACCGAGGCGCTCGCGCCGCTCTACGCTTCCGCCCTTCGCAGCGGTGCCGTCCTGCTCAGCGGCATGGCAGTCGCCACGCTCGTCGCCATGGTCCTCGTCCGCCGCATGGTCGGGCCGATCCGGCTGCTGCAGGCGGGGGCCGCGCGCATCGGCGCGGGCGATCTGGATAGCCATATCGACGTGCGGACCGGCGACGAGCTGGAAGACCTCGCCGGCCAGTTCAACACGATGGCCGCTCAGCTCCGCGAGTACAACGCCGGGTTGGAACGCACGGTCGAGGAGCGCACCCGCGATCTCGCGCGCTCCGTCACCGAGCTGCAGGCGCTGAGCGACGTCGTGCGCGCCGTCAATTCCACGCTCGAGCTCCGCGTCGTACTGACGAAGATCGTGGCCTACGCGATCGAACTCGCGAACGCCGACGCCGGCGCGATCTTTCGCCACAACGCGGACGATGGGACCTTCGAACTCGCCGGATCTTCCGGCATGGACACGGCGCTCCTCGCGAAACTCCGGTCGACGCGAGTTGTGAGCGACGAGACCGCGATGGGCGAAGCCACGGAGACGCGGCAGCCGGTGCAGATCGCCGACATGGGCTTGGGTCCGAGGTATCCGTTGCGCGAGGCCGGCTTCGCGGCGGGCTTCCGCGCCGCGCTGATCGTCCCGCTGATCGGACCGGAACAGGTGCTCGGCGACTTGGTTCTGGTCCGCCGCGCCATCGGGGCGTTCGAGCCCTCCGCGATCGAGCTGATGGCGACATTCGCCAGCCAATCGGCGCTCGCGTTGCAGAACGCGGCGCTGTTTCAGGAACTGGCCGAGAAGGGCCGGCAGCTCGAGCTCGCGAGCGAGCACAAGTCGCAATTCCTGGCGAACATGAGCCACGAATTGCGGACGCCGCTGAACGCCATTCTCGGCTACGCCGAGCTGCTGGCCGACGGCATCTACGGGGATCTTCCGGAAAAGCCGCGCGGCGTGCTCGGGCGCGTTCAGGAAAACGGGCGCAACCTGCTCGCCCTCATCAACGACGTGCTCGATCTTGCGAAGATCGAGGCGGGGCAGCTCACGATCCATCGCGAGGACTACGACGTCGCCTCGCTCGTGCGGAACGTCGTGGATGCCATGGAGCCGCTCGCGCGGGCTAAACGCTTGTCTCTCACCGCGTCGGTGCAGCCAGGCCTTCCGGCTGGGTTCGGCGATGCACGCCGCCTCCAGCAGGTGCTCGTCAACCTCCTCGGCAACGCCATCAAGTTCACTGATGCGGGCGAGGTGGCCGTGAGCGCGGGAATGACCGGCGCGCGCTTCAATCTCGCAGTGCGCGACACCGGCCCCGGCATTGCCCCGCAAGACCAAGCGAAGATCTTCGAGGAATTCCAGCAGATCGACAATTCGACCACGCGTAGGAAGGGGGGCACCGGCCTGGGGCTTGCGATCTCGCGGAAGATCGTGCTGATGCATGGCGGCCACCTTTCGGTCGTGTCCGCGGTCGGCCATGGCGCGACGTTCCACGTCGACATTCCGGTCCGCGTTGGGTCAATTGCAGGATGAAACGAATTCTGGTTGTCGAGGACACACCGGACAATCGTCAGATCATGCGCGACCTGCTGACGAGCGTGGGCTACGAGCTGATTGAGGCGGCGGACGGCGAGTCGGGCGTCGCCGCGGCGCTTGCGCACCGGCCGGATCTGATCCTCATGGATATCCAGCTGCCTGTGATCGATGGCTACGAAGCGGCACGACGGATCAAGGCGAACCCCGCGACCGCTGCAATTCCGGTGATCGCGGTGACTTCGTACGCCCTGAGCGGCGACGAAGCCAAGGCACTGGCCGCGGGTTGCGACGCGTATGTGGCGAAGCCGTTCAGTCCGCGCGATCTGCTAGCCAAAGTGCGGATGTTTCTGCCGTGATCCCCGACGAGACAAACTCAGCGGCCCGCCAGCGGCCTCTCGTGCTCGTCGTCGACGACGCACCCCAAAACGTCGAGATCGTCCGTATTCGGCTGGAAAGCCAGTCGTACGACGTGATCACCGCCGCGGACGGGATCGAGGCGATCGCGCAGGTGAAGGCGCATCTGCCGGATCTCGTGTTGCTCGACGTGATGATGCCACGGCTCGATGGCCTCGCCACCGTGCGGCAGCTGAAGGCGGATGCGTCGCTGCCGTTCATCCCCGTCATCATGCTGACCGCGTTGAGCGACCGGAGCGAAGTCGTCGCAGGACTGGATGCGGGCGCCGACGAATACCTCACGAAGCCGTTCGACGCCGGCGCGTTGCTTGCGAGGGTGCGGGCGATGTTGCGGACGAAGGCGCTGCACGACCAGGTGCGCATGCAGGCCGCGCAGCTTGCGGAATGGAACCAGACGCTCGAGCAGCGCGTCGCGGAACAGCTCGCGCAATTGCAGCGGACCGGCACGCTGAAGCGCTTCCTCCCGCCGCAGATCGCCGAGCTGGTGCTGTCTTCCGGCGAGGAGATCCTGCGCAGCCATCGCCGCGAGATTGCCGTTCTCTTTTGCGATCTGCGTGCGTTCACCGCGTTCTCAGCTGATGCGGAACCCGAAGAGCAGATTGCGATGCTCGCGGACTACCACGCCGGAATCGGCGCGCTGATCAACGCGTTCCAGGGAACGCTCGTCCACATCATCGGCGACGGCGTCATGGTCGTCTTCAACGACCCTATTCTGTGCGCCGATCCCTGCTTGCGCGCCGTCCGCCTCGCGGTTGCGCTGCGGGACTGCGTCGCCGCGCTGATGACGAAGTGGCACATGCGCGGCTACGACCTCGGCTTCGGCATTGGCATCGCGCAGGGATTCGCGACCCTCGGCCTGATCGGCTCCGACGAGCGCGCGCAATATACCGCGATCGGCTCCGTCACGAATCTCGCGTCGCGGCTGTGCGGCGAGGCGGTCGATGGCCAGATCCTGATCGACAGCAAGGTCAACGCCGCCCTGGATGGCCTCGTCGATGTCGCGGACGCGGGCGACTACATGCTGAAGGGATTTCGCCGCCCGACGCGGGTCTTCAATGTGCTTCGGCTGCGCGATACCGGCGAGAATCCGTCACTCGATCACCTCGTCGGCGAACGCCAGCAGTGACGGCGGCACGGCAAAGCCGATCGCCTTCGCGGTCTTCATGTTGAGTGCGAAGCGAAACAGCGTCGGCTGCTCGAACGGCAATTCGGCCGGTTTCGCGCCGTGGAGGATGCGGCTCGTGAGGGCCGTGAAGCGATCGAACGTTTCGTCCGAGTCAAGGCCATATGACATCAATCCCCCGTCGCGGGCGAGGAAGTCGTACTCGTAGATCGCGGGCAGCCGCTGCGCCCGGGCGAAATCGAAGATCTTCTGGCGGTGAAGAACCGTGAGCGGGTCTGACACCATGAGGATGCCGTCCGGCATGTCGTGCGTCATCCCGCCGATCGCCAGCTCGAAGTCGGCGGGTTCACGGACGCCAAGCGGCTGAATGGAGATGCCCAGATCGCGTGCGCCCTGCTGCGCCGCGCTGTAGCGCAGCCTCATCGCGAGGTCGCCCGCATTGTAAAGCACCGCCACGCGGCCCAGGGCGGGCGCGAACTGCTTGAGCAGCTCCATGCGCTTCGGTGTGACTTCGGCCGAGACGTCCGAGATGCCGGTCAGATGACCGCCCGGCCGCGCAAGGCTTTCGACCAGTCCGGTCCCGACCGGATCGCCCGCGGAGAAGACGACCACCGGAACGGTCGTTCCGACCTTCGCGACGAACGCCGCCTCGTAGCCGAACGTCAAGATGACATCGACGTTCGTCGCCACGATCTCGCGAAGCAGCTCGGGCAGACGATCCGCATTCCCTTCCGCGCCGCG
Organism: Acetobacteraceae bacterium; assembly: GCA_036265085.1. Classification (GTDB taxonomy): domain Bacteria; phylum Pseudomonadota; class Alphaproteobacteria; order Acetobacterales; family Acetobacteraceae; genus DATAPS01. The sequence goes on from DATAPS010000445.1 coordinate 11,822, forward strand.
GCGTTCGAGCGCGAGATTTCGTCCGATCTCGTATCCATGAGCGGCAAGACCGCGCTGCAACGACGCCTCGAACGCGCCGAAGGCCGGCCCATTGGCGTTGAGCGTACCGACCCGATAGATCTTGGCTGGTGCGTCCGCCAGCGCCCAGTGCGGGCGGCCGATCACCGCGCTGCCGAGGAGCGACATCAGCGCGCGCCGCCGCACCGGTCGTGACTCGATCTTCCCACCCTCGTTCGCTGTCCGCATTACGGCGGGATCCCCCATGGACGCGGATGCTATCACAGTGGAGATCGGAGCGTGCACCTCCGCGTTGCGGGGCTTGGGTCGGATGGGTTCCGAGACTAGCCTCCGCCTGTGCCGGCGACCGACACGACGCGACCGGAACCGCCGGGGAAGCCATGACCGCAACGCATAACGACACGATCGCCGAGCTTCAGCGCGCCATCGCGGACCTGCGGACGGAGCGCGACGCGGTGCTCGCGTTGTGCACGGGCGGATACGACGAGCGGATCGCGCATCAGGGCGCCACCGTCGACGTTGTGAAGGCGAAGTCCACCTCGCCTATCGACCCGCAGCCGATGTTCGACCTGATCGTCGAACGGGCGCGCGATCTTTGCGCCCGCGAGGGCGGCGCCGACGGCCTCTTCCCCGAGCCGATCGACTTCCCACTCTCGAGGCGGAGCTCAATCGCCGTCTGGCCGAGAAGGTAGCTCCCACATGATGGACACCACGATCGACGATCCCTACGCCGAGATCGCCGCGCTGAGGCGCGAGCGCGATATCGCGGTGGCCGAGAAGGCTGCACTTGCCGAGATTCTCGAAATCATCAACCGCTCCCCGGGTGATCCGCAGCCGGTATTCGATGCAATCCTCGAGAAGGCGCACACGCTGTGTCATGCCACTTCAGGAGGCATGGCGCTGCACAACGGGCGGTACATGGTGTTGGTTGCCGCGCAAGGGCTCCCCGCCCCTGTCGTGGAGATGCTCCGGCAGCCGTTCGGCGCCGGAACGGGCAAGGGGTTCGCGCACGGCCGCCGCTACATCCATGTTCCCGACCTCCGCGCGATCGATTGGCCACCCGATGAGTGGGTGATGCGTAGCCTCGTTGAACATAGTGATACACGCAGCCGGCTTGCCATTCCGTTGCGCAAAGCCGGGGCATTTCTGGGGCTGATCAGCTTCAACTTCAGGGAAGTAAGGTCATTCTCCGACCAAGAGATCGCGCTCCTTGAGAATTTCGCCGCACAGGCGGTGATCGCGATCGAGAATGCGCGGCTGCTGACGGAACAGCGTGAGGCGCTGGAGCGTCAAACCGCCACCGCCGAGGTGCTGCAGGTGATCAACGCCTCTTCCGGCGATCTGGCGCCAGTATTCGAGGCGATCGTGGAGAAAGCGCATGTCCTGTGCGATGCAGCCTTCGGCGCGCTGATAACGTACGATGGCGACACGTTCCAGGTGGCGGCCGAACGTCACCTCCCTCCGGCGTGGGCCGAACTGATACGTGGCCCTTTCCGGCCTGGCCCGAAGCATCCGATCTCTCGACTGGCACGGGGAGAACCCTCATTCCAGATCGAGGACTTCCAAGAGCTCGGCGACGTATTGGCCGCCGAACCGTCGCTGCGCGCCGGGGCGGAGCTGGGTGGAATTCGCAGTATTCTTTATGTGCCGCTCCGTAAGGACGGCGCGCTTCTCGGGCTTATCACCGCGTACCGCCAGGAGGTGCGAACCTTCACCGATAAGCAGGTCGCGTTGCTGGAAAGCTTCGCCGCACAGGCGGTGATCGCGATGGAGAATGCGCGGCTGCTGAACGAACTGCGCGCCCGCACCGACGAGCTGGCGCAACGTCAGGCGGAGTTGCGCGTCACGTTCGAGAACATGGCCGATGGGGTTGCCATGTTCGACGAGACGCCCCGTTTGGTGGCGTGGAACCGCAATTTCCAGGAGATCCTCGACCTGCCCGACGGTCTTCTCGCTGAGCGGCTCACGTTTTCCGACTATATCCATTACCTCGCCCGGCGCGGCGAATTCGACTCCGAGGTCGATCCGGACGCCGAGCTTCGCCGCTTGACGGCGCGCGCAGGCGAGCGATACGCGCTGGAGCGCACGCGCCCCAACGGCCGGGTGATCGAGCTGCGCCACAATCCGGTCGCGGGCGGTGGGTTCGTGATCATCTACGCCGACATCACCGAGCGAAAGCGCAACGAAGCGGCGGTCGCCGCCGCCCGCGACGCGGCCGAGGACGCCGCCCGCAGGATCGAGGCCGCCTACCGCGAGCTTCAAACCGCCCAGGCGAATCTAGTGCAGGCGGAGAAGATGGCTTCGCTCGGAAAGCTCACCGCCGGCATCGCGCACGAGATCAAGAACCCGCTGAACTTCGTCAACAACTTCGCAGCTCTGTCGGTCGATCTGCTCGGCGAACTCAAGGAGGCGGCAGCGCCGGCGCTCGCAGCGCTGGCGGAAGAGCAGCAGGCCGAGGTCGACGACCTTGCGGAAATGCTGACGGGCAACCTGCAGAAGATCGTGCAGCACGGGAAGCGCGCGGATGGCATCGTCCGCGCGATGCTGGAGCATTCGCGCGGTGCTTCGGGCGAGCGGCGGATGGTCGATCTCAACGCGCTGATCGACGAGGCGCTGAACCTCGCCTACCATGGCGCCCGCGCCCAGAATCACCGGTTCAGCATCGAATTGGAACGCGACTACGCCGCGGAAATCGGACTGATCGAGGTCAACCCGCAGGATATGACCCGGGTATTCCTCAACATGTTCAACAACGGTTTCTACGCCGCCGCGAAACGCGCGCGCGCGGGCGCGCCACAGGGGTTTGCCCCGACGCTCCGTGTCACCACGGCCGATCTGGGCCACGCGGTCGAGATCCGCGTGCGCGACAACGGTATCGGGATTCCCGCTTCCATTCGCGACAGCCTCTTCGAGCCGTTCTTCAGCACCAAACCGACCGGCGAAGGCACCGGCCTCGGTTTGTCGATCACCTACGACATCGTCACCAAGCAGCACGGGGGCACGATCACCGTCGCGAGCGAAGTCGATCGGTTCGCCGAGTTCGTTGTGACCTTGCCGCGCGGGACGTCTGCGAGCGACACGAGCCGGGCTTGATCGCCCCTCGCGTGTGTGACGAGCCGCCGGATCGCGCCGGTGTCCGAGAAGGTCCGCGCGCAGCGAGCCGTCTACGCCTTCGTCGGCGAAACGCTGCTGCCAACGCCACACCATGCGAGCACGACGCGCGCCCGTTGCGCATGCTTCTGCGGCCGGTCGCGATCCGCCGCGATCGCCGTCACCCGTTCTCCATCGGACACACTCAGAACCGCCATAGTTTCCGACACCACGCTCCTGTTCCTCGACCGGTTGCTCCGGCTGAAGTACCAACCCTGGTTTTGCGAACGATGAAGTCACGCGGCCGAACTCGCCGGCTGTGCCAGCCTAGCTCCGGGAAGAGATAGGCTCGCAAGCGTCGTGGCGATCGCGACGGCTAGGTTCAATTTCGTGTTCGTCCTCCTTGAGCGCGGAAGATGGTCGCGCACCCGGCGGCCCCACAAAGGAGGCGCTGGGAAAACTGTTTGATGCCAAGGAAGCCGGAAGCGCCCTTGGCGAAGGTATTCGGGAGGACCAAGGGCGAGAAAAAAGTCACTGCCCTCGTGGTACACCATATGTCCATCGATGGCGGCCTGGACACGCACAGAAAATCCATCTCGCTCGGAGAACGCGCAAATCTGTGCCGGAAGTTGGCCACCTGACAGCCGCCCCTGACAGCCGGAGGCGCACCCGGAGCGTTGGTGCGGGGATCGGATGTTTGGCGCCTGCACAGGGCAGAAAGCCTCCCCCAGTTCTGATCCCGGATGCCCGCCGTGTCCTTCAAGGTAACGGTGTCACCGGACCGTGCAGGCTTGCGGTCAGGCTGGTCGGCAGATCCCGCCTTGCCTGGCTCTGGCAGTTTCCCACGTGCACATCACTTTGGGATCGACGCGAGTTCATTCGTCCGCGATGTCCCGTCTGGAACGGCTTGGCGCTCGAATTGTCGATTTGATCAATCGGACAGGACATATCGAAACGCTCTATCAGCTCTCGTTCCGGCCATTGGCGTTGCGTGCCGCTCGCACCCACCGCACGCGTCCGGCGTTCGAGGGTCATTAGGCTCTGAGACTATTGCAATGCGATTG
>DATAPS010000446.1:0-1863 GCA_036265085.1 Acetobacteraceae bacterium
GCATCTGGTGTCCTCCATCTATCGTCGCAACCACGGAAACAACACGCCTTACTTTCTCATCCCCGTAGTCGGCGTCACAGGTGTTATGTATCTCGTTCTTCCATTCGATCTATTCCTCGTAATGACCGCTGCCTGCACGGCGTCGTTCAGCGTACATGTATTTTTGACAAGCAATACCATTCCGAAAAAACGTGGCTCGCACGCTTCGCTTGGTTCAGACGCAAGCAGCAGCTTCACTTTGTCCACCATCTGCACGCGAGCACCAATTTTGCAGTGATTGATTTCTTCTGGGACAGACTGCTCGGAACCTACCGAAGTCCCGACATGGACGCCGCGATCATCGCAACTGTCGGCACTCACCCAGCCAATCCTTCTCACGTTGCTCCAGACCTCGGCAGCAAGCCCTCCGTGCCAACAACAGTGAGACATCTACCCCCCGGGAGTTTAGACCCTGAGGACGCGGAAGGATCGCCTCGCTCATGCCCATGCTCCCCATTCAAAACGATGCCGACGCGGGTGCCGCCAAGGACGGCAGCCACAGGCTGACGGTCGTCGCGGCACCTGCGTCGGCGCCCTCGGAATTATCTTCCCGCCCGCGCCGGCGGACGTTCACGGCGCGGGACAAGCTGCGCATCCTCGCCGCGACTGATCAGGCCGCGGGAACCGGCGATATCGGCGCGATCCTCCGCCGCGAAGGGGTCTACTCGTCGACCTTGAGTGATTGGCGCCGCCAACGTGACGCCGGAGCGTTTGACGCGCTGACGCCTGCCAGGCGTGGTCCGAAAGCCGCCGAGACCAACCTGCTCGCGGCGGAAGTGGCCTTGTTGCGGAAGGACAACGCCGTTCTCACGCGGCGCCTCGCTCGCGCGGACGCCATCATCGCGGTCCAAAAAAAACTTGCGGATCTGCTGGGCATCCCGATGGCGCCCGATGGCGACGTGCCTTGACCCAGGCCGTCGTGGCTCTTTCGCCGGCCGGCGGCCTGACCGCCGCCGTTTGCGCCGCGGTTGGGGTTTCGCGCGCCACGGTGCATCGGAGCCGCGCGGCTCTTTCCGTGCCGCCGGTTCTTTCTCATCCAAGACCGCGGCCGGCGCGGGCGCTGACCGAGCCGCAACAAAAGACCGTCCTGGACGTGCTGCACGCGCCGCGTTTCGCCGATCAGGCGCCCGCCGAGATCTATGCGACCTTGCTCGACGAAGGCGTCTATCACTGCTCGATCCGAACGATGTATCGGATCCTCGATCACCATGGCGAGATCCGCGAACGGCGTCGGCAGTTGCGCCATCCGGTTTATCAAAAACCGGAGCTTCTGGCGGAACGTCCCAACGAAGTATGGTCGTGGGACATCACCAAACTGATGGGGCCGGCGAAGTGGAGCTACTTCTATCTCTACGTGATCCTGGACATCTTCAGCCGGCGAGTCGTGGGCTGGTGTGTGGCTGATGCTGAAAGCGCCACTTTGTTCCAGCCGCTGTTCGACGATGCGATCCAGAAACACAACGTGCCGCCTGGTCAACTCACGCTGCATGCCGATCGCGGCGCTCCGATGAAGGCCAAGGCCACCGCGTTCCTGCTGGCCGATCTTGGTGTTACCCGCTCGCATAACCGGCCGCACACGTCGAACGACAATCCGTTCTCAGAAAGCCACTTCAAAACGCTGAAGTATCAGCCGCGCTTTCCCAAACGCTTTGGCTGCATCGAAGATGCCCAAAGCTTCTGCCGACAGTTCTTCGACTGGTACAACCGGGACCATCATCATGCCGGGATTGGTCTGATGACGCCGGATCAGGTGCATTACGGCCAGATCGATCTCGTTCACGCCGCCCGTCAGCTCACCCTCGACGAGGCGTTCCGCGACAACCC
>DATAPS010000447.1:0-7620 GCA_036265085.1 Acetobacteraceae bacterium
TCGGCAAGAGTTGTGTCAGGGGATCTGCGCGCCGATGAACGTGTTCCGTATTTCCGCAGAAAAGCAGGTGCGATGACGGACGGCCCCTCCGTTCCAGGCTGGGACTTGCCGCTGTCGGAGCGTACACCGCCTGTCCGCGACAGCGCGTTACCCCGCGCCGTACGGACGTCAGGGGCGTCGAACATCGAACCGGGCCTTACGATCGCACCGACCTCGAGAACGCAGGACGGGCGTGCAGCTCGCGTTCGCGTGCTGCACGTCTTCAGCTACTTTCGTCCCGATTTTACCGGAGAGGGGCTGTATCTCGAGAAGCTGGCCCAGCATCTGCAAGCCCTCGGCATCGAAGGCGATGTCCTGGTCGGACGTACGAAGGCTGCGCGGCACATCGAACCGGGAGGGGCGCTCCGGCTCCGGATCTATTTTGGGGACGGGCGCACGAAATTACGGCTCTTCTACCCTGCCATGCTCGCTTGGTTCGGTGTCAACGCGTGGCGTTATGGCGTCGTGCATTTTCATGGCGCGGTCGATCGGCTCTTCCTCTTCCACCTCGTCGCACGCGCCTTCGGTTGCCGCGTCGTCCACTCGTCCACCCTCGATGATGGCCTCGGGAGCCTGGTGAACGGCTATCGCAAGCGATTCCGCAGGATCACGCGCTTGCTGTGCCGCTCGATCGACGCGGCGATTTCCATCAGCCCGTATCTGTATCAGGACAGCCTGACGATCCTCCCGGCGGAGCGGCTGCATTTCATCCCGCAGGGCGTGAACATCCCCGAACCGGATCCGGAGAAACGCCGTGCTGACCGGGCGAGCCTGGGGCTGACTGACGCCGACGTCGTTCTGGTCTTTGTCGGCTCGGTGTCCGCCCGCAAAGACGTGAAGTTTCTGGTCCAAAATCACCCGGCCCCGACGGCCGGTTGCGGCCGAGTCTGCCTGATCGTCGTCGGTCCTGAACTCGATGCGGAATATGCCGCCGAGGTGCGGTCCATGGCCGCGGCGTCGTCCGCCCGCGACAACATCCATTTCGTCGGTCACGCGGAAAATCCGTCAGTCGCATACAATATGGCCGACATTTTCGTATTCGCGTCGGTCAAGGAGGGATTCGGGAACGTCCTGATCGAGGCGATGTCTCATGGATTGCCGGTCATCAGCCGCCGGCTCCCCGGCGTGAACGACAGTTTCATTGTGCACCAGCAGACCGGCTACCTCTTCGACGACGCAGCAGAGTATCGCGAGATCCTGGCCGAGCTTGTCCGAGATCCAGGCCTCCGGCGGAAGACCGGAGCAGCCGCACGCGATGTTGCGATAAGGGATTACAGCCTTTCCGAGATGGCACGTCGCTATGCGTCGCTCTATCGCGGGCTCGTCTCGAATAGGCGGGCTTGAATCTGATCGCCGCCCCCCTCGCGCGCGCTTGTCACACGTGCAGTTCGAGTATCACACCGCCCGCGTAGTCCGGCGGAATCAGCACGCGCCCCTCCTGCAAGACGGCGCCGCGAACTTCGCGGGCGCGGTTGCGCGCGGTCTCGAAACTCGCGCAGTGCACCGAGATCGCAACGCCGCACGGCGCGCGTGCGAACACCTCGGGCAGCAGGGGCATTCCCGGAAAACGCGTGTCGATCGCATCGGCATCGAAGATGTGCAGCAACCCGCCTGGAGTAGAGACGCGCAACCCATCCTGCTCACGCATGACGGCGCTCTCGCCCCAGAGCGACACCGCACGCGGCATGACGGCCAGCGGGTCGGGCGCGAAATACGTGACCGCGGTGATCGCGTCCGCGCCGTTCGGGTGCGCGAGCCAATCCGGGTTCCAGACGAGCTGCGGCTTGTGCTGCTGGCATAGGAACATTGTCAGCCCCGGCATCGCCTCGTCCGGGAGGATCGCGAGCGTCACGACGGCCTCGTCCTGCGTGCCGTCAGGCAGGCGAACGGCACGGCGGAAATCGACGCGGCCGTCGCTCGCGGCCCCGCGCGCCACCGCTGCTTGCTCGTCCGTCGCCGCATCGGGGCTGCGCAACGCGAGCAGCGAGATACCCTCACCCAGCGCAAGCCGGTCGCGCACGCGGCGGCCGAACTTCTGGCCACCCACGGGATCGCGCGCGATCGCATCCGGGTCGCCGATCGCGATCAGCTCGATGAAGTTGTCGGGGAACATCACGAGCCGGTTGACCGTGCCCCACGGATGCCGCCCGAGCGCCGTCGGGGCAAAGCCGAGCGCCTCGTAGCGAGCCGCGACCGCATCGATGTCGTGGACCGTCACCAAGGGATGCTCGATACCGAAGCTGTCGTTCGCCATGGCGCGCTCCCGCCGTTCGGAACATCATCCCGCGCTGCCGCATGCGCGCACAAGGATGAGCACGTGACCGACGCGCATTTTCCCGCGCCTTTCGCCCGCTACGAGGGCGTGGTCCGGAATGAATGGATCGACAGCAACGGCCACATGAATCTCGCCTACTACATCGTTTTGTTCGATGCAGCCGCCGATCTGCTGTTCGATGCGCTCGGTTACGGCACCGAAGACCGCAAGGCGACCGGTCACGGCCCCTTCGCAGTCGAGACGCATACGCTCTATCAGAACGAGCTGTTCGCGGGCGAACAGGTGCGCGTCGCTTCGCAGATCATCGCGACCGCGCCGAAGCGGCTGCATGTCGCATATGAGATGTCGCGCTCCGCCGCCGGGGTGCCGGCCGCCTTCCAGGAGGTCATGTATATCAATGTCGATCTCGGACAGCGTCGAAGCGCGCCCTTCGCCCCGGAGGTTCAGGCCCGGATCACCGCCGCGTTCGCGACCCACGCGGGACTGCCGCGTCCCCCGTGGATCGGGCGCCACGTCGGCATAACTGCCCGAGCGCGTTGACCATGACCGCCGGACTTCGATTGGTCCTGATGGTATCGCTCACGCCGCACCTTGACGCCCGTGCATCCCGACACCTAGCGTTGTGGCGAAGCGAGGCGCGCGACGGAAACAGCGCGCCCGGAGGAGACCGATCCGTGCCAGCGCGATGCTGCGGAGTTTGCGGACGCGCTCTCCTCGCCGCGCAACGGAGAGCCCGATGAAATTCGCAATGTGCCTGGAGACGGACGTCGGACCGAAATGGGTCCATGCGCGCCAGATGGGCGTCGATCACGCGGTCGTGCTCGGCCCCGCGTCCACCAACTATCCGCTGTCCGAATACGGAAACGCGCTCAAGCTGAAGAAGCAGTTCGAGGACGCTGGGTTCAATCTCGCCGCCGTCGAGGGTCTCGTGCAGATGGACGAGATGAAGGCGGGCACCGCCGGGCGCGACGCGCAAATCGAGGAGTTCTGCCAGATCATCCGCAACCTCGGCGCGCTCGAAATCCCGGTGCTCTGCTACAGCTGGATGGTGTTCTTCACCTGGGCACGCACCTCGTTCACCACGCGCGGACGCGGCGGCGCCCTCGTCTCCAGCTACGAACATCACCTCACCGAGCGCGCGCCCGGCGCTAACCAGCTCCGAATTACGGAAGACAAGCTCTGGGAAACGTTCGAGTATTTCTTGCGCAAGGTTGTCCCCGTCGCGGAGAAGGCGGGCGTGCGGCTCACGCTGCATCCGGACGATCCGCCGCTCTCGCCGGTGATGGGAGTCTCGCGCATCTTCGGCAAGCCCGAGAACTACGATCGCGCGATGGCGATGATCGAGAGTGAGGCGAACGCGATCTGCTTCTGTCAGGCGAATTTCGGCCTGATGGACAGCCCCGCGCGCGTCCCGGAGCTGATCCGGCACTACAACAAGCGCATCGGCTTCGCGCATTTCCGCGACGTGCGGGGGGACGCCCAAAACTTCGTCGAAACGTTCCACGACGAGGGACACACCGACATGTACGCCTGCATGCAAGCCTATCGCGACATCGGCTTCGACGGTCCGATCCGCCCCGACCACGCCCCAGCGATGGAGGGCGATCCGAACATCCGGCCGGGCTACGAGGCGCTCGGCCGGCTGTTCGCGATCGGTTACATGAAGGGGCTGCTCGAAGGGGTCGACGCCGCCCGCCGCGCCGCGGGGTGACGTAACGATGAGCGGCGCAGACGCCACGGCGGTCGCCGCCACGCGCATGTTTGCGCGCGGGGTGCGCCTGCGGGGGGTCGGGACGACGGCGCAGGCATATCTCTTCCTGCTGCCTTTGCTCGCCGTTCTGATCGGGCTCGCCGCCTACCCGCTGCTCGACGGCATCTGGACCGCATTCACCGACCGCGCCGTCGGCCATCCCGGCCGGTTCGTCGGTCTCGCGAATTTCCGGCGCCTGTTCGACGACCCGGTGTTCGGCATTGCCTGCCTTAACTCGCTCGAGCTGACGGTCGGGGCGGTGGCCACGAAGCTCGTCGTAGGCCTCGCCGCCGCTGTCCTGCTGACGCAGGAATTCCCGCTCCGCAATCTCGTGCGCGCGCTCGCCTTCCTGCCCTGGGCCGTCCCCGGTCTGGTCGCCGCACTCGGCTGGCGATGGCTGCTCGACGAACAATCCGGTGCGGCGAATGCGTGGCTGATCGCGCTCGGCCTCGTGCACGAGCCGGTGGACTGGCTGTCCGACCCGTCGATCGGAATGTTCTCGATCGGAATGGCGACGGTGTGGCAGGGGCTGCCGTTCTACATCATGATGTTCGTCGGCGCGATGATGACCATCCCGCCCGAGCTGCACGAAGCCGCCGCGATCGACGGCGCGGGCGCGTGGGGGCGATTCTGGAATGTCACCATTCCCTCGATCCTCGACGTGGTCGCGATCACCGTGATGCTGTCGACGATCTGGACGTTCAACAGCTTCAACACGGTCTACATCCTCACCAACGGCGGGCCGGCGAACCGGACACAGATCCTGCCGACGCTCGCCTACCAATACGGGCTGCAGCAGAGCAAGCTCGGCGCCGGCGCCTCCGTCATCGTCTCGGTGCTGCCGATCTTCGTCGGGATCATCATCCTCCTCACGCGGCGGATGCTGCGCGAGCGGGGGGTGCGCTGATGGCGATGGTCAGCGGCCGGCGCAATCGTGCGCTGCACGGCTTCGTCATTGCCGTCGGGGTGATCGTGCTGCTCGGCTGGTCGCTGCTGCCGATCTACTGGATCGCGGTCACCTCGTTCAAAACCGAGGCCGAGATCTACGCGCTGCCGCCCACGCTCGTTCCGAACGTGCCGACGCTCGGCGACTATGCGACCGTGCTGTTCAAAACGCGCTTTCCGCTGTTCGTGCGCAACTCGGCCATCGTCGCGTTGGCGACCACCGCAATCTCGATCACCATCGGCACCCTCGCCGCCTACGCCATCACGCGCATGAACTTCCGCGGGCGTGCGACGGTGGCGCGCGCGATCGTCGCCTCGTATCTGCTGCCGCCGGCGCTTCTGTTCATTCCACTGTTCATCGTGCTGGAGCGGCTCGGCCTCGTCGACAGCCTGGTCGGTCTCTCGCTTTCCTACCTGACGTTCACCGTGCCGTTCGCGACCTGGATGCTGATCGGCTACATCCGCAGCATCCCGAGCGAGCTCGATGAGGCCGCGCGGATCGACGGCGCCGGGCGCGTGCAGGTACTGCTGCGCGTCATCGTGCCGATCGCGGCGCCGGGCCTCGCCGTGGTCGCGCTGTTCGCGTTCACACAGGCGTGGAACGAGTTTCTCTACGCGTTGATCTTCGTCTATTCCGACGCGGTGCGCACGCTCACCTCGGGGCTCGTGGGCATGATGATGGGCGACGTCTTCATCTGGGGCCAGCTCATGGCCGCTTCGATGATCGCCATCGCGCCGGTACTGGCGATCTACATCGTGTCGCAGCGATATCTCGTCGAAGGCTTATCGAGCGGCGGCGTCAAGACATGAGCGCCGGTCCGAAAACACCGAGAAGGAGGAAGCAGGAGATGCGTAGGTTCGCACTCGCCGCGGTATTCGCGGCGTCCACGGCGGTTTCGGCGCACGCGGCCGACCTGACCGTCTGGGGTCTGCAGGCGTTCAATCAGGACGCCGACAACTATATCGGCCAAATGGTGCAGGATTTCGGCAAGTCGAAGGGGATCGACGCGCAGTACGTCGTTGTGCCCGCGACAGTGCTGAACGATCGGCTTGCTGCGGCGTTCCAAGGCGGCGCGCCACCGGACGCCTACATGCAGGTGAGCCAGCAGGCGCAGTACTACATCGCGAACAATCTCGTCGTGCCGCTCGACGACGTTCTCGCCGAAGTGCGCAAGGTGCCCGGCGGCTACGCCGAGGACCAGATCGTCGTCGGCAAGGACGGCGATCATTACGCCGCGCTGCCGCTCGAGGTCGATGTCGCGCCGCTGTTCGCGCGCACCGATCTGCTGAAGGAGATCAACAAGGGCGTTCCTGCGACATGGGACGAGCTGCGCGAGGACGCCAAGCTGATCCAGCAGAAAAATCCGCAGATCTCCGGATTCGGCTTGCCGGTCAGCAACACGAACGACGCCGAAGGCAACATGCGGAACGTCATCTGGTCGTTCGGCGGCAAGATGATGGCCGAGGACGGGAAGACCGTTACGTTCGACAGCCCGGAAACGCGCGCCGCGTACCAGTTCGTCGCAGACATGTTCCTCAAGGATCGCACGATCCCCCGCTCGGCGCTGACCTGGGACGACAGCGGAAACAACATCGCCTATCAAACCGGGCGCGCGGCGTTCATCATCAATCCGCCGAGCGTCTGGTACTGGCTGAAGGACAACGACCAGAAGCTGCTCGCCAATACCGAGATGGCGAGCATTCCGAAGGGGCCTGGGTCGAACGGCAAGGTCGGCAACGGCCTCAGCTCCTGGGTGTGGCAGGTGTCGAAGGCGTCGAAGCACCAGGACTATGCGAAGGACTGGCTGCGCTACTTCTTCCAGCCGGAGCACTACCGCGTCGTCATCGAGAAGGTCGGCGGGCGCTGGGCGCCGGTGTATCCGCAGATGTTCGACACGATCCCGCTGTTCTCGCAGAACCCCGCGTTCAAGAACTTCAAGACGCTGTCCACGGAGGGCTTCATGGACGGCTATGCCGGGCCACCGAACGCGCTCTCCGGGAAGGTGAACGACGCGAAGATCGTGACGAAGGTCCTGCAGAAGGTTCTGGTCGATCGCACGCCGGTCGATCAGGCGGTCTCCTGGGGTCAGCAGCAGATTGAGGCACTGGGCAAGGGGAGCTGATGCCGCGGCGAGTTCTGCCAGGGATTCGCGGAGCCGGTTATCGCTTCGGCCAGCAATGGCTTCGGCCAGCAATGGTGCAAGCGCACCGGCGCCCGCGAACTCAGTCCTGCTGCTCTACCCGCCGCCGAGCTGCAAAGTCCGACTCGTGCTCACGCCCGAGCGCCGGGATCTACGCTGCGGCGGCGAAGCGCAGCGCGTGCTTTTCTATCCACGCATAGGTGACGGCGATGCCCTTTACGAGCGGCTCCGTCGGCTCCCAACCTAATGCGGCACGGATCAGACGGTTATCGGATCTGCGGCCGCGCACGCCCAACGGACCAGGGACGTGATCGATGCTCAGTCTCTTGCCGGCGACTTGCATGATCATTTCAGCAAGTCCGTCGAGGGAAATCATCTCTTCCGAGCCAATATTCAGAGGGTCGCTAAAATCAGAACGCATCAAACGGAGTGTCCCATCGACACACTCATCCACATATAGGAACGACCGT
>DATAPS010000448.1:0-5321 GCA_036265085.1 Acetobacteraceae bacterium
GTGCTGGTCATCAACACGATCGTCGACAGCCTCTACGTCGTCCTCAATCCGCGGCTGCGGCGCGCGTGAGGAAGCTGCGCTCCGGTCGGGTGATCGCCGGCCTGCTGCTCGTGCTGCTCGTCCTGGGTTGCGCGATCTTCGCCCGCCAGTTCGCGCCGCATGATCCGGACGACCAGAACCTGCTCACGACGTTCCTCCCGCCGGCCTGGAGCGTGGGTGGGGACGCCGCCTATCCGCTCGGAACCGACGGTCTCGGGCGCGACGTTCTCTCGCGTCTGCTATATGGCGCGCGCGTCGCGATGACGGTGGCGCTCGTCGCCTCGTTCGGGGCGATGGCGCTCGGCGCGGTGCTGGCGTACGCGGCGGGGTATCTCGGCGGCTGGGTGGACTGGCTGATCGGGCGTGCGGTCGACGTGTGGATGTCGTTCCCGCCGGTAATTCTTTCGCTGATTCTGATGACCGGGCTCGGCGTCGGTGCGCGGAACGTGATCCTCGCGATCATCCTTGTCGACTGGACGCGGTTCTGCCGGGTGCTGCGCAGCGAGGTGATCGTGGTGGCGCGGCGCGATTACGTGGCGGCGGCGCGGCTGGTGGGGTTCAGCCATTGGCGCACGGTGGTGCGCGAGGTGGTGCCGGCGACCGTGCCGCTGCTGCTGACCCTGCTGACCCTGGAGATGGGGATCGCCGTGGTAGTGGAGGCAATCCTGTCCTTCGTCGGGCTCGGCGTCGACCCGTCGCAGGTCGCGTGGGGGCAGATGATCGCGGACGGGCGGCAGTCGATCTACGACGCGCCATGGACGCTGATCGCGCCGGTGATCGCGATCTTCCTCACCGTGGCTGGCTTCAACCTACTGGGCGATGGGCTCCGCCGAAACCTCGACGTGCGCATGGTCGAGGGCCGCGCATGAGCGTGCTGCGTGCGCGCGGGCTCGACGTCAGCCTCGGCGCGCTGAAGGTGATCGACGGGCTGGATCTCGACCTCGCGGCTGGTCGCGTGCTTGGCCTCGTCGGAGAGTCCGGCGCGGGCAAGTCGATGATCGGGCGGACGATCGCGCAGCTCTTGCCGCGAGGTTTCGCGGTCACGGCGGGTTCGCTCGCGTTCGACGGTCGCGATCTGCTCCGAATGCCGCGTGGCGAGCGGCGCGCGCTGCTCGGTCGCGACATCGCCTTCATTCCGCAAGAGCCGTTGACCGCGCTCAATCCGGTGATGACGATCGGTGCGCAACTCGACGAACATCTCACGCGGCTGGGCGTCGCCGATCGCCGAGCGGCAGCGGTGGCCGCGCTGGAGGCGGTGCATCTGCCGGATCCGGCGGCGCTGCTCCGGCGCTATCCCCATCAGCTTTCGGGCGGCATGTGCCAGCGCGTGCTGATCGCAATGGCCTTCGCCGGGCGGCCGAAGCTCGTCGTCGCCGACGAGCCGACGACCGCGCTCGACGTCACGATCCAGGCGCGGATCATGGAGCTGATGGCAGAGCTCCAGCGCGCCCACGGCACCGCCGTGCTGTTCATCACGCACGATCTGCGGTTGGCGGCGCAGATCTGCGACGAAGTGCTGGTGCTCTATGCCGGCGCGGTCGCGGAGCGCGGGCCGGTGCGGAGTGTGCTGGCGACCCCGGCGCACCCTTATACGCGCTGCCTGTCGCTCGCCAACCCGGCGATGCACGGACCGCCACGGGTGCTCTACACGCTTCCGGAGCAGATGCCGGGTTTGCGCGAGATCGCCTCCCTCCGCGGCTGCCGCTTCGCGCCGCGTTGTCCACTCGCAACCGAAGCGTGCGAACGCGGGCCGCCGCCATTGGCTGATGTCGGGTCGGGGCAAGCGGCCGCGTGCATTCGTCCGCAGGCGACGCGATCCATCGTTGCCCCGCCTGCGCCGGAGCCGACCGGTCCGGTCGCCCGCGGCGCCGCGTTGCTCGAAGTGTCGGGCGTCAGCAAGAGGTTCCGAACGGGATCCCTGCTCCGTCGCAGCGAAACGCTCGCCGTCCGCGATGCCTCATTCGCCATCGCAGCCGGCGAGTTCGTCGCGGTCGTGGGCGAGAGCGGCAGCGGCAAGTCGACACTCGGACGGCTAATCGTCGGATTGGAGCACGTGAGCGTCGGCCGCATCGTGCTCGCAGGCCGCGATGTCACACGGCCCGGCGCCGCGGTGCGCGCGCACCGCATCGCCCATGTTCAGATGGTGTTCCAGGACCCGCAATCCGCGCTGAACCCGCGCCGCCGGATCGGCTCGATCGTGACACAGGCATTGGAAGCATCGGGCGCTGCCCGCGTGGCGCGCGACACCCGCGCGGTCGACCTGCTGCGCGACATGGGTCTCGCATCGGCCCTCGCCGCCCGCACGCCCTCACAACTTTCCGGCGGACAGCGCCAGCGGGTGAACATCGCGCGCGCCCTGTGCAACGTGCCGACGCTCCTGGTCGCCGACGAGATCGTCTCCGGCCTCGACGTCTCGGTTCAGGCCCAGCTTCTGACGCTGCTCCAGCGCCTCCGCCAAGAGCATCAATTCGCGCTCCTGTTCATCTCGCACGACCTCTCGGTCGTCCGCCATCTCTGCGACCGCGTGCTGGTGATGCGCGCGGGCGAGATCGTCGAGGCGGGGCCGGTGGCGGACGTGTTCGCCCGCCCGGCTCATCCCTACACGCAGGTCCTGCTCGCCTCCGTCCCGCCCGAAGTCGAGACCGTCTATGCGGAGCCGGCGACGTAGGCTTTCAGCTCGTCGACCTCATGTTCTTGCTGCATGATCCGCATCTTCACGACGTCGCCGATCGAGATGATCCCGATCAGCGCGCCCGCGTCCAGCACCGGAAGGTGGCGGATGCGGCTTGCGGTCATGATCGTCATCGCTTCGCGCACCGATGTCCGGGGCGTGACGGTCTTGAGCGCTCGCGTCATCAGCTGGCCAGCGGTCATCTCGAGCGCGCGTGCTCCGTTTCCTGACAGCGCGTGGATGATATCGCGCTCACTGACAATTCCGAGCAGTTGATCAGCGGCGTCCTGCACCAGCACTGCACCGATCCGCCGATCGGTGAGGATGCGGGCCACCTCGGAAACAGTCGTCGTCGGCTGGACGGCGGAGATCTCGAAGCCCTTGTGTCGAAGAATCGCGGCCACGGTCATTTTTCACTCTCCCGGTTGGCGATCGCAGGATCATGCGCGCCAACCACCGGAGATTGCAAAATGTAGCTGTGCGATGCAGCAAAAATAGTTCAGACGGGCTCCGGCAAGCGCAACGGTACCGATGGTGTCAGCTGCGTGGCAACGAGTTCGCTGAACCGACCGCCCTCTGCCAGAAGAGTGCGGAAGTCGCCGCGCTCGACCACCCGACCCTGCTCGAACACCAAGATCTCGTTCGCATCCCTCACCGTCGACAACCGGTGCGCCACGATGAACGTGGTCCGTCCCGCCATCAGGTTGCGCAACGCACGTCCCACGCGCGCCTCCGTTGCCGAGTCCAGCGCGCTGGTCGCCTCGTCGAGGATCAGGATCGGCGGATCCTTGAGCAGCGCCCGCGCGATCGCGAGCCGCTGCCGTTGACCGCCCGAGAGCGTGGTGCCGCGTTCGCCGATCATTGTGTCGTAGCCCTGCGGCTGACGCAGGATGAACTCGTGTGCATCGGCGAGCTGGCAGGCCGCTTCCAGCTCGGCCTGCGAGGCGTCCGGCTTGCCGATCAGGATGTTCTCCCGAATCGTGCGATTGAACAGCATGCTTTCCTGGAACACGACGCCGATCGTTCGCCGCAAGCTCTCCAGCGTCACCTCGCGCAGATCTTGGCCGTCGATCAGGATGCGGCCCTCGCAGGGATCCCAAAGCCGCTGCAGCAACGCGACCGTCGTCGATTTTCCAGCGCCGGTATGTCCGACCAGCGCGACCGAAGTTCCCGGATGCGCGGTGAAGGAAACGTTCGACAGGATCTTCGGGCCGCCCGGATAGGCGAAGTTCACATTGTCGAACACGACCTCGCCTGCCCGCGCGACGAGCGGCTTAGCGGCGGGCTTTTCCGGGACCGAGCTCTTCGCGTCGAGCACGGCGAAGAACGCGTCCATGTTCGGCACCTCGAACACCAGCCGTGAGATGAAGGCGACCGCGCTGTCGAGCCGCCCGATCAGCATGGTCGCGAGGCCCATGAAGCTCACGATCTCGGCCACGCTCGCGAGCCCGTTGACGAACAGCACCGTGCCGATCACGACGATCACGATGACGGAGATCGTACTGGCGGCGCGGGTCATCACCGACACGAACGCCCACCAGTTCAGGACCGGGAACTGATGGTTGATCACCTGTTGCGCGATCTCGCCGAACAGGCGCTGCTCCGCGGCGAGCCGCGTAAAGCTCTGCACGACGACCACGTTGGTCAGCGCGTCCTGCGCCGTGCCCGCGAGCGCACCTTGAAATTGCTGAGCCCGCTGTTGACCCTGCTCGGTTCGGCGGATCACCAACGCAGTCAATGCGCCGAACAGAACCACGAGCACGATCAGCGACACGGCGAGCCGCCAGTTCATCAACGTCGCGAGCGGCAACAGCACGACGACGGCAACGAAGGTCGCGAGTTGCTCGCGAAAGAATGTCAACCACACGCCGAACATCGCGTCGGCGCCGCTCAGCATGACCTTCAACATCCGCCCGGACTGCGTCTCGCCATGAAAGGATACCGGCATCCCTAGGACATGGGCGAAGTACCGCTCCATCAGCGCCAGCCGGTTCCGGTGCGCCAGGCGCTCGGCATACAGCGCCGACACCACATTGGCCCCGATCCCGGCCACCCCGACCCCCGCCCAGATCCCGAGAAGGCCGGTGATCTGACCCCATAACGCCATGCGGTTCGAACCCGGAGCCGATGACGACAGGACGCCGATGACGCGGCCGAACAGGATGGGATCGAGGAACTGCAGCCCGGCGACCAGGACGTTGGCGCCGATCAGCGCGAGCGCGATGCCCTGGTTCCGCCGGAGAACCGCCATGGCGCGAAAATAAGTCAGGAGGAAGTGCATCTCGTGCCTCGACACCCGCGGGGCGCCGCAAATGCGCCGCCGCCCTGAGCGATATGCCATCACTCTGCGGCGGGATAAGGGCAACGCCGCAACGTCAGGCCGGAAGCTCGATCGGGCAGAAGATTTTGGTCGGGGAGACGAATTCGTCCTGGGCCGCCACCAAGACGAGCTCCCGCGAACCCGCCTCGAACGTCCGGCGCAACAGTCCGAAGATCGACGACCCCGCCGCCCGGAGGGATTGCGCCGCGCTCCCGGTCCGGAGGCGATGGAACAGAAACAGCGCCGCAATCGCATCGCCCGCGCCGTTGAACGAAACCGGCAGCCGCGGCG
>DATAPS010000449.1:0-2211 GCA_036265085.1 Acetobacteraceae bacterium
GGGGGCGTGGACAGCAGCGTGGTCGCCGGCTTGCTCGCCGCCGCCGGCCACGACGTGATCGGCGTGACGCTCCAGCTCTACGACCACGGCGCCGCAACCGGACGGCCGGGTGCGTGCTGCGCCGGCCAGGATATCCACGACGCGCGCCGCGTCGCCGACCATCTCGGCATCCCGCATTACGTCATCGACGCCGAGGCGCGGTTCCGTGCGAGCGTGATCGTGCCGTTCGCCGACTCCTACGCGGCGGGCGAGACCCCGGTGCCGTGCATCCGTTGCAATCAGACAGTCAAGTTCCGCGACCTCACCGCGCTCGCCGCGGATCTCGGCGCGGACCGGCTCGCGACCGGGCATTACGTCCGCCATGTGGATGGCCCCTCCGGGCCGGAGCTGCACCGAGCGGCCGATCCGGCGCGAGACCAGAGCTATTTCCTCTTTGCAACCACACGCGACCAGCTCGCGACCGCGATATTCCCGCTCGGTGACTATCCAGACAAGGCGGCTGTACGTGCCGAAGCCGAGCGCCTCCGCCTGGAGGTCGCGACCAAGCCGGACAGCCAGGACATCTGCTTCGTGCCGAGCGGCAGCTACGGCGATGTGGTCGGGGCGCTGCGTCCGGATGCGTTCGCGCCCGGCGAGATCGTCGACGCCGACGGCGCGGTGCTCGGGAGGCATGATGGTGTCGGCCACTACACGATCGGTCAGGCACGACGGCTCGGCGCGGCACAGGCGGGCGGCGCGCGGCGGGTGGTGGTCGGCCTCGACGCAGTCCGTCGGCGCGTCGTGGTGGGCAGCCCGGACGGCGGCACACGGCTGGTGCGAGTGCGGGAGGTGAACTGGCTCGCGCCGTCGCGGCCGTCGCGCTGCGCGGTGAAGCTGCGCTCGCGCGAGACGCTGCGTCCGGCGACGGTGATGCCGACGGCCGAAGGCGCCGACGTGCTGCTCGATGATCCGGCCCTCGCCGCGCCGGGTCAGGCGTGCGTCTTCTACCACGGCGAGCAGGTGCTCGGGGGCGGGTTCATCGCAGATTCTCGCGCGGTCGCTTGTTGACGCGTTGGCCCGCGCGGCGTTATCCCGCGCGCTCCCGACGAGATGGCGGCGTAGCTCAGCGGTAGAGCAGGGGAATCATAATCCCTTGGTCGGTGGTTCAAATCCGCCCGCCGCTACCATCGGAATCAATAGGTTAGTCGGCCTGGCCGCTCTTTTGAGAGACCTCCAGATCGACCGGGGCTTCAGCGGCGTCACGATAGGTCGCCCGAACGGGACTTTTGGTGGGTCGTCGTCTGCCCCTGTTGCTCGTCATGATCGCGGTGATCGTCATCCCTGGTCATCGCGATCATCATCACGATCATGCTGCTGCTGTTCATGATCGGCATGATGAGGAGCATCATCGTCGAAAACATGTTTGTCGGCGAAGTGGTTACGACCCGGAACGCGATCGGCAGCAAGATCGGGCAAGTCTGCTGATATTTTAGCGCGACTATGTTAATATTGCTTGGTTTTCTGGCTCTTATAAATCGGCATGGCACTTCCTATCGAAACCCTGGCACGGATCGAACCATGCCTCCTGGACGAAACCAGCCCTGAGATCGTGGACTTGGTCGCCGCGCTGTCGGCGGCGAGCAACACGCTCGGGGCGCGCCTGCGTTCCGCCACCAGCCTGGCCGACGCAGTGCGCGTCATGAACTGCTATTATTCGAACCTGATCGAAGGCCACAACACCACACCGCGCGAGATCGAGCGGGCGCTTGCGGATCAGCTCGACGCGGTCGAGGAGCGCCGCAATCTCCAGGTCGAGGCGCGCGCCCATATCCGCGTGCAACGCGAGGTGGATCATCGCCATGGGCGAGGTGAGCTCCCCGAACCCGCTTCAGTCGAATTCATCCGCTGGCTTCACCAGGCGTTCGATGACGACGCCCCGGAGGCGATGCTGCTTGTGCGCGGGAAGGGCAGGGAGCCGATGCCCGGCTTGATCGTGCCGCCTACGCCCGTGGTGCTGGAACCGCTCACCTCGTGATCCTCGCGTTCGAGATGACGCGAACTGGCATCGCTCATGCGGTGTTCAACAGCGCGATGCTACAAATCGTCGCCACCGCCTGCCCCGGACAGGTTGTCAGGATCTATGCCGATCCGACGCATCTTGAGGAGCTTCGGCAGGACGAGCATCTCCGTACGTTCGACGCGCTGGAGTTCGTGGCAGCCCCGACGCCGAAA
>DATAPS010000450.1:0-8516 GCA_036265085.1 Acetobacteraceae bacterium
AGGCGCGACGTACCCGTGGACGGCCATTTCTTCGTCTCCTCCCGCTTCCAGTCGCTTTAGCCGAGCACCGTGACAGGCGAAAGAGGCGCGCCGTCAGCCGTTCGGGGTCAGGACGACGCGTTCCGGTGCGCCGCCGAGCACCATCTTGTATGCGTCGGCCGCGCGGTCGAGCGGATACGTGTAATCAGCGAGCGCGGGAAACGGCTTCAGGGTTCCGGCCTCGAAGCCCGGGCGCAGCGCATCCAGGATCGCCGCGCCGTCGCCGCTGTCGAGGGCCAGCGTGTCGAGGCCGATGAAGCGGTGGCGGCCGCGGTAGAACTCGAAGATGTCGAAGGGCACCGCGCGGTCGATAGTGGAGATGAAGATCTGCCGCCCGAGGATCGCCATCGCGCGGTTGGCGCGTTCGAAATATGGGCTGCCGACGGTGTTGTAGACGATGTCGGCGCCGCGCCCGTCGGTCGCCTCTCGCAGTTGCGCCGGCCAATCGGCGTCGCCGGCCAGCATCGTCACCTCGCCGGTGGCGTGCCCGCGATACCGCACCAGCGTCCGCTCCACACCGAATACGTGGGCCCCGGCGGCCGTCGCGAGCTGGATTGCGGCCTGCCCCACCTTCCCATTGGCACCCAGAACCAAAACGACGTCTCCGTGGTGGACTGACCCGGCCTCGCGCAATCCCTCGAAGGCCGTCACGAACGGGACGCCGATCGCCCCCGCGTGGGCCAAGCTGATGTTGGCCGGCTTCTCGCGGACGCTGGCGGCATCGAGCACGAGATACTCCGCATGCGCCCCGTCGCGCCTGATGCCGAGCTCGCCACCCGATCCCCAAACTTCGCGACCGATTAGGCCGACAGGTCCGTCCACCACCACACCGGCGTAGTCGCGTCCGGGGGTCCGCGGCCAGACGGCGTGGGGCATGGCGCCGAGGATCGCCTTTACGTCCGACGGATTCACACCCGACGCGCGCACCTCGATGACCGCCTGGCCGCTTGCGGGCTTAGGGCGGCCGGCAGGCTCGAGACGGACGGCCTCGGCGAGCGCGTCGGGACCGTGTGCGCTGGAGTACACGCGAACGGCCATGCTGGAGCTCCGATCAGGCGGCGCCAAGTGGATGTCCTCCTAAAGAGACCGGCCGCCGTCCACGACCACCGTCGTGCCAGTCGAGAAGCGGAGCGAGGTGGCACAGGCGAATACCGCCTCGGCGACGTCCTCGGCGGTGGCGACGCGCTTGAGCGGGGTGGCTGCGGCAGTTTTCGGGTTGAAATCGGCGCCGCGCCCTGGGACGAAGCTGGTGTCGACCGCACCCGGCGCCACGCCCAGCACGCGCACGGTTGGTGCCAGAACACGGGCGAGCGACTTGGTCATGACGTCGATGCCAGCCTTGGCGGCGCAGTACGCGATCGAGGACCCGATGCCGGTCTGGCCCGAGATCGACGAGATGCTGACGATCAGTCCATGGCCGGAGGCCTTCAGCATGGGCGCGAAGGTGCGGATCGCGGCGAACTGGCCGCGCCAGTTCACCTCGAACATGCGGTCGATCAGGTGGTCGTCGAGCGCGTCGAGATCGGCGTGCGGCACCGGTTTCGTGAAGCCCGCGGCGTTGACCAGGACGTGCAGCGCCCCGGCGAACTGCTCCGCCAACTCGTCCCGCAGCGCCAGCAGCGAGACGGTCTCCGCCACATCCGCCGGCAGAGCGAGATGCCCCTCCCCCGGCAGCGAGGCGGCCAGCGCGAGCGCCTTCTCCGCCGAGCGCGGCGTGTGTGTGACCGCGACACGCGCCCCAGCCTCCGCGAACAGGCGGGCCGTGGCGGCGCCGATACCGCCCGCGCCGCCGACGACGAGGGCGCGGCGGCCTTGGAGCGAAGCGGACACCCTACTTGATCGGCGGCACGGGCCGCTTCGCCTCGCCCGGCCGCATGACGAAGGTCTGATCGAGCGTGTAGGTGCCGTCCCGCTGCCGGACGTAGTTGCCGACGAGATCGCGCGTGACCCCGAAGACCACGTCGCTCTCCAGGCGGGGATCGTCGGCGACGAAGACCTGCGTCACCATGGTCTTGTATCCCGGCTTGAAACCCATGACGTGCAGATGGGCCGGCCGATACGGATGTCGCCGCTGCGCCTCCAGCAGCTCGCCCACCGGCCCTTCGGTCGGCACGGGGTATCCGGCGGGCAACACGCTGCTGAACCGGAAGGTGCCATCCGCTTCCGTGACGAAGCGGCCGCGCAGGTTCATGTCCGCCTGCGCGGAATCCTGGTTCTCATACAACCCGGTCGGCGAGGAATGCCACACATCGACCTCGACGCCGGCGAGCGACCGCCCCTCCGTATCGCGGACGCGGCCAGTCACGAACAGCGTCGGACCGTCGGTCGGGCTGCGGACGATGCTGCCGCCGTTCT
This sequence comes from Acetobacteraceae bacterium, assembly GCA_036265085.1. GTDB lineage: Bacteria > Pseudomonadota > Alphaproteobacteria > Acetobacterales > Acetobacteraceae > DATAPS01. The sequence goes on from DATAPS010000450.1 coordinate 2,395, forward strand.
CGGTGCGGGGCGAGTTGTCGCGCCAGAACGGGCCGAGCAGCGCGGCCGTCGTCTCCGTGGCGCCGTTGCCGCCGTTGTTGAGCAGGCAAACCAGCGTCGAGAAGCCGACCGAGTCGGCGAACAGGATGCCCTCGTTATGGGCGTCGTGCGTCGATTTGCCGATGCGGATCAGGAAATCGATGGCCGCGTCGTACTCGTCCTCGGTCAGCCGGACTTCGCGCGCGAAGGCGTGGAGGTGCCGCACGAAGCTCTCCATGATCTCGCGCAGCCGCGCGTTCGGGGCGCGCGACATCGCCCGCAGCACCACGTCGGTGACTTCCGAGACATCGTTGATGACGCCGTAGGCTGGATAATCCGCCTCCGCCTGCGTTGGCACGTCCATTCCCGCCTCCCCTGTGCAACACGTCGCAGCCTGAGCAATGATGGCGCGGCGATCGTCCTGATGAAAGGAGCACATCGCGCATGACGCGTATCGGATTGATCGGATTTGGCGAGATTGCGCGCAAGAGGCATCTGCCCGCGATCACCGCCAATGCGGCTTTCGAGCTGGCCGCCATTGCCGATCCGCATGGCGATTCCTCCGGTCTGGATGTTCCGGGATTCACGTCGCACGTCGAGATGCTGTCCGCGATTCCGGACCTCGACGCCGCCGCGATTTGCACGCCGCCGCGCGCACGGACGCGCGTGGCGCTCGATGCGATCGCCGCGGGTGTACATGTGCTGATCGAAAAGCCGCCGACGTCGACCGTTGCGGAGTCGCTCCTGCTGCGCGATGCGGCCGAACGTGCCGGCCGCGTGCTGTTCGCATCCTGGCACTCGCAGTACAACGAAGCGGTCGACCGCATGCGCGAAATACTCGCGGGCGAGATCGTCGACCGGGTCTCGATCATCTGGGAAGAGAACTTCGAGAAGTACCATCCCGGTCAGGACTGGATCTGGCGCCGCGGCGGTTTCGGCGTTTTCGATATGGCGATCAACGGATTGTCGATCCTCACGCGCATCCTGCCGCAGCGCGCATACGCACGCGAGTGCGACCTCGTGTTTCGCGACGGCGAGGACACGCCGATTGCGGCGCGTGTCAAGTTCGGGATCGGCGACCGCGCGGACGGGTCGGGCGAGGCGGAATTCGACTGGCGTGCTGCCGACGACCGGCGCGAGATCACGGTCACGACCCGACGCGGAAAGACGCTGCGGCTGCTCGACAGCGGGAGAAGGCTGCTGGCCGGCAACGACGAGGTTGCGGCGGGGGCAAGCGCGGAATACCCGGTGATGTATGAGCGTTTTGCCGAGTTGCTGCGTGCGCGGAGATCGGATGTGGATCTCGAGCCGCTGATCCTTGCGTGCGACTCATTGCAGATCGGGCGGCGGGCTCTTTGACGCTTCGCTCATATATCGACGGCCTGCTCGCGGTCGGCGCGGTGCGCGTTGTCGAGCGCGAGGTGTCGGGCCGCCACGAGCTCGCCGCCGTCGTGGCCGCCTCGCAGCGCGAGAGCGACGCGCCAATCCTGTTCCGTCGCGTGGCGGGCTCCGCGCATCCCGTCGTCAGCAACGTGTTCGGCAGCCGCGGGCGCCTGACCGAGATGCTCGGCGGCAGCGGCGATTCGTTCTGTAAACGCTGGGTGGAACTGATGCGCATGCCGCCGTCGGCACCGGTCCGCATCGACGAGCCGGCGCTGCTTCAGGCGCTGCGCCTGACCGCCCTGCCCCAGATCACCTATTTCGAGCGCGACGGCGGCCCATATCTGACCGCGGGCGTGTTCCTCGCGAACGATCCCGATACTGGCGTGCCGAACCTCTCCTTCCATCGGAGCCAGATCATCTCCGACAACGAGCTGCGGATCCGGCTCGGCAGCTCGCATCATCTCGCGCAATATCAAGTGAATGCAGAGGCGCGCGGGGTGGCGCTGGAGGCGGCGATCCTGCTCGGCCCACCGCCCGCCTTGGTGCTAGCCGCGGCGGCGCCGATCCCCTACGACGAGAGCGAGCTGGAAGTCGCCGCAAAGATCACCGGCGCGCCGCTCGCCATGCGACGCTGTCGCACTATCGCGCTCGACGTGCCGGCGGATACGGAGATCGTCATCGAAGGCCGCATCCTGCCGAACGTACGCCGGCCGGAGGGGCCATTCGGCGAGTTCATGGGCTATTACGTAGAGGTTGGCGACAATCACGTGTTCGAAGTCACCGCGGTCGTCGGGCCGCCCGATGCCCTGTTCCACGCGCTTGTCTGCGGCTCGCCGGAGGATCTGCGTCTGCTGGAACTGTCGGTCGCGACGCGCACCTATCAGGCGCTCCTCGGCGCATCCCTGCGCGGCATCATCGACGTGGCCTGCGTGCCGACCGTGATGAGCACGGTCGTCAAGATCGAGCAGCTTTACGAGGGCCACGCGCGCCAGGTGCTGATGACCGCGATCGGTTCGAACCACGACTGGAACAAGACCGTGTTCGTCGTCGATGACGACGTCGATATCGACGATTTCAACGACGTCTGGTGGGCGTATCTGACGCGCGGGCGCGCCGATAAGCGCGCGATGGTGATCGAGGACGTGCCCGGCTTCTACCGCGATATCCACAAGGATCATTGGGGACGGCTCGCGATCGATGCCACTGCGCCGTTCGGGCGGCGGGACGCGTTCATCCGAAAGCGACTCGTCGGGATCGATACGATCCGCACTGCTGACTACTTCAGCTGAATGCCGCACAAGTGACGCAGCTGCAGTCGATTGCGACGGGGACGATCGAGCAGGGTCTGCTGTTCGGCTTCCTCGCACTCGGCGTGCTGATCACGTTCCGCTTCTTCCGCTTCCCCGATCTCACCGCCGAGGGCAGCTACCCGCTCGGCGGCGCGGTCGCGGCCACGCTGCTGGTCGACGGCGTCAATCCTGCGCTGGCGACGCTCGCCGCGGCGGTCGCCGGCGCGATCGCAGGGACGGTGACGGCACTGGTCCATACCCGGCTGCGGATCAACAACATCGTCGCCGGCATCATTGTCATGACCGCACTCTATTCGGTGAATTTGCGGATCATGGGCCGGGCGAACATCTCACTTCTGAGCGCGCGCTCGCTGTTCGACGGTTTCGCGGACGTCTTGCGCCGTCTCGGCATCCAGCTCGGAGAGGCGGGCGTAGCGATCGCGCTGACGGCACTGATCCTGATCGTCATTGCGTTCGCGTTGCGTCTGTTCGTGCACACCGATCTCGGCCTCGCCGTCCGCGCGACCGGCGAGAACGAGACGATGATCCGCGCGCTCGGTGTCGACACCGGCTGGACGAAGATCGTCGGGCTCGCGATCTCCAACGCCATGATCGCGCTCTCCGGTGCACTCGTGGCGCAGGATCACGGGTTCGCGGATATCGGCATGGGGATCGGCATTCTCGTCACGGGCGCCGCTGCGGTCATGATCGGCGAGGCGATCTTCGGCGATGGGTCGATCGAGCGCTGGATCGTCGCGGCGCTGGTCGGCGTGCTCATCTACGAGTTGCTGGTCGTGCTCGCGCTGCGAGTCGGCCTCGCTCCGACGGACCTCAAGCTCGTCACCGCCGTGCTGCTGCTGGCGAGCCTCACGGCGCCGCGTCTGCAGCGCAAGCTGGCGCGAGCCTGAGATGCTGCGCGCGCGGGGGCTCACGAAGCGCTTCCTGACCGGCGCGAACGAAATTCGCGCGCTCGACGGCATCGATCTCGAGATGCGGGCGGCGGAGTTCGTCACCGTCATCGGCTCCAACGGCGCGGGCAAATCGACGCTGCTTAAGGCGATCTGCGGTCTCGTCGAGATCGACGGCGGCGCTATCGCGCTGGATGGGCGGGACGTCACGCATTGGCCCGTGCACCGGCGGGGCGCCCTGATCGGGCGGATCGCGCAGGATCCGCAGGAGGGCACCTGCGCCACAATGACGGTCGTGGAGAATCTTGCCATGGCGGCGCGACGGGGGCAGCCGCGCCGGTTGCGGCGTGCGGTGACGCCGGCGCGGCGGACAGACTTCCGCGCCCAGCTCGCGACGATCGGCCTCGGGCTGGAGGACCGGCTGGACGCACGAGTCGGCACACTTTCCGGCGGGCAACGGCAGGCGCTCTCGCTGCTGATGGCGACCGCGCCCGCGCCGAAGGTGCTGCTGCTCGACGAGCACCTCGCCAGCCTCGATCCGCGCGCCTCTGAGATCGTGATGAGCGCAACCGGACGGCTCATCGCGGAGACCGGCATCGCGACGCTGATGGTGACGCACAACATGGCGGAGGCGATTCGGTGGGGCAACCGGCTGATCATGCTGCACGCCGGCCGGATCGTGTTCGAGGCGGCCGGCGCGGAGAAGGGTGGGCTTACGATCCCCGCCCTGGTCAGCCGCTTCCATGCGGCGAGCGGTCAGGCGCTGGTGGACGACCGGGTCCTGCTCGCATCGCGACCCGGTCTGGCTGCATCGGCAATTCCGTCGCATGATCGCGGGCAAGTGGTAGGGACGCAGCGATGACACGCACCCTGGTCCGGATCGGCCTCGCGATGACCTTCCTCGTGTTCGCGGCCACCGGCCGTGCCGAACAGGCGTCCGCGCCTGTGCCGGGCAAGACCTACCGGGTCGGTTTCTCGCAGATCGTCGATCATCCAGCGCTCAACGCGACGCGGCAGGGTTTCCTGGACGGGCTCCGCGACTCCGGTTTCGTCGAAGGCAAGAACCTCGCGTTCGAGTATCAGAACGCACAAGGGGATGTTGGCAACGCGCGCAACATCGCGGAGAAGTTCGTCGCCGACGGCGTCGACCTGCTCGCGCCCTGCACCACGCCGAACACGCAGGCGACGATCAAGGTCGCGCGCGGCACGAAGATCCCCGTTGTGTTCGGCTGCGTGACCAACCCGGTGGATGCGGGCATCCTGCAAACCACGGACGCACCCACCGGCACCAACATCACCGGCGTCTACGGCAGCCAGCCCGCGGCGGAGCTGGTCGATCTCATCAAGGAGATCGTCCCCAACGTGAAGGCGATCGGCACGATCTACAACGGCGCCGAAGCGAACTCCATAATCGCGAACCGACTCGCCAAGGCGGAGGCGACCAAGCTCGGGCTGAAATGGGTGGAGGTGCAGATCGCCTCCAGCGCGGAGGTGAAGACCGGCGTCGAGTCGCTGGTCGGGCGCGTGGACGCGATCCTGACGCCGCAGGACAACACGCTCGCCTCCGCGTTCGATCCGGTCGTGAAGACGGCGCGGGACAACAAGCTCGGGCTGTTCTCACTCGACACCACGAGCGTGCCGCGCGGCGCGCTGGCGTCGTTCGGCGTCGACCAGTACAAATCGGGCGTAGCCTGGGCGAAGCTCGGCGCGGTGCCCGTGCTGCTCGGTCAGGATCCGGCGACGATGATGCCAGTGCCGTACAAGACCTACGACCTCTACCTGAACGCTGCGACCGCCAAAGCCGACGGCATCGCGATCCCGGACGCCTTGCAGCGTGCCCACAAGGTCTACGAGCAGTGATCTCGATCTCCTGTCGTGCTCGCGGCACCGGCACTCTTGCGGCGGGCCTTCGCCGTGGGAAGCTCTTGTTCGAAGGCACGAGCCGGAAGCAACGGAGGAGACCCATGAGACGCTCAGTCGACGAGACCGCACGGCGGCCGCGCCGTCGGGGCGGAGCAGGCAGCCTGGCCGCGATGGCGGCGCTCACGCTTGCCTTTTCAGCGACGATGGCGGCGGCGAATCCGCTCGACATCGTATCGGTGACCGGCGGCAAAGTGCAGGGCGTGACGACGGACGTTCCCGGCGTTCAGGTATTCAAGGGCATTCCCTTCGCGGGTCCGACGGGTGATGAGAACCGATTCAGGCCGCCGCAGCGGGTTGTTCCCTGGGACGGCGTCAAGCAGGCGGACACCTGGGGGGATGCTGTGCTGCAGGACATGCAGCTCAATCCGGTCGGCACCTTCTGGGGGGACGAGTTTTACTACAATCCGGCCTTCATGCCCAAGGCGAGTGAGAACGGGCTCAATCTGAACGTCTTCACACCGGCCAAAGACACCGGAGACAAGCTTCCCGTCTACGTGTGGATCTATGGTGGCGGCAACAATCATGGCCACGCCTCGGAAATCGAGTTCTGGGCAACGGAGCTTGCCGCGAAAGGCATCATCGTTGTGCCGGTGCAATACCG
>DATAPS010000451.1:0-6449 GCA_036265085.1 Acetobacteraceae bacterium
CGCTGTGGGCGCCGCGCCTGATCATCCCGGTCATTGCACTCGCGGCCCTCCCCGCGATGGCGTCGTCCACATGGCTCACGCTCACCGTCGCGGGCGTCGCGATGGGCATGATGCTGTTCCTGATGGCCTCGGGCCTGACGCTCATCTTCGGTCTGATGGACGTCCTCAACTTCGCCCACGGCGCCTTCATCACGCTCGGCGCCTTCGTCGCAGTCTCCACCGTCGCCGCGCTGGCGCCCTGGGTCGCCGCACCCGACGCGCTGCTCAATCTCGCCGCCCTGCTGCTCGTCATCCTCGCCGCCGCCGCCGCCAGCGGCCTCGCCGGCTTCGCGTTCGAGCGGATCATCGTCCGCCACGTCCACGGTTCGCACCTCCGCCAGATCCTCATCACGACCGGCGGCCTCGTCATCGCGGTCCAGCTCATCATCGCGCTCTGGGGCGCGCAGCCGCAGGCCCTCGCCAAACCCGCGCTGGTGCGCGGCAGCATCGTCGTCGCGGGCGCTTCGATCGAGCGCTACCGCGTGCTTGTGATCCTGCTCGGGCTCGCGCTGTTCGCCGCTCTGGAGCTGATTCTGAACCGCACCCGCATCGGCCTGCTGGTGCGCGCGGGCGTCGAGAATCGCGAGATGGTGGAGAGCCTCGGCTTCCGCATCCGCCGCCTCTTCGTGGGCGTCTTCGTCGGCGGTACCGCGCTCGCCGGCATCGGCGGGGCCACCTGGGCGCTCTACCAAGAGCTCGTGACGCCGAGCGTCGGCGCCGAGGTCACCATCCTCGTTTTCATCGTCGTCATCATCGGCGGCCTGGGCTCGATTACCGGCTGCTTCGCGGGCGCCGTGATGGTCGGGCTTGTCGCCAATTATGTGAGCTTCCTCGCGCCGAAGCTCGCGCTCGGCAGCAACATCGCCGTGATGATGGCGATCCTGCTCTGGCGCCCGCGTGGCCTGTTTCCGCTGGCGAAATCATGAATTTCCGCGTCCTGTCCGGGGACACGCCAGGCCACCCCGTCGCCGCCGTGCTGATGGCGCTGCTGCTGCTCGCCTTGATGGCGACGCCGTTCCTGTTTCCCGGCGCGAGATCGCTCGCCGCCGCCTCGGAGATCTGCGTCTTCGTCGTGTTGGCCGCGAGCTACGACGTGCTTCTGGGCTACACCGGCATCGTTTCGTTTGCGCAAACCATGTTCTTCGGCATCGGCGCCTACGGAGCGGCGATCCCGCTCGCGCGCGGCTGGGTCGGCTGGGACGCGCTCGCCGTCGGCGCGCTCTGCGCGGTCGCGTTGTCGCTGGTGCTCGCCGTCGTCATCGGTCTGTTGAGCTTGCGGGTGCAGGCGATCTTCTTCTCGATGATCACGCTCGCGGTCGCCAGCTTCGCACAGTTGCTGGCGACGCAACTGCGCGACGTCACGGGCGGGGAGGACGGCCTGACCTTCTCGCTGCCGAGCGCTCTCACGCCAGGCTTCCGGATCATGCGCGAGCCGCTCTGGGGTGTCCGCCTCGATGGGCGGCTGCTGACGTACTACGTGGTCCTCGCGGCGTCGGTCGCCCTGTTCCTGCTGATGCTGCGCATCGTCAACTCGCCGTTCGGCCGCGTGCTGAAGGCGATCCGGGAAAATGCGTTCCGCGCCGAGGCGCTCGGCTATCGGACTGTAGTCTATCGGACACTCGCCGGTGCGGTCTCGGCGGTCATCGCGACTCTCGCGGGCGTGCTGATGGCGCTGTCGCTTCGTTATGTCGGTCCCGATTCGGTACTGTCATTCAGCATCATGATCGACGTGCTGCTGATGGTCGTGATCGGCGGCATGGGCACGCTCTACGGGCCAGCCCTCGGATGCGTCATCATTGTCATGGCAAACCACTATCTTCAGCCCGGAATGAAAACTCTCTCCGACGCCGTCGCCGGAACCCCTGTTTTCCCCGCTCTGGTGTCGCCGGACCGCTGGCTGTTGTGGCTCGGCCTCCTGTTCGTGCTGACCGTCTACTTCTTCCCTGCCGGCGTTATCGGCACCTTGCGCGCCCGCCGGTGACCGAGCCCGACTGGCTGACCTGGACGCGTGAGCTCCAGGCGATCGCGCAGACCGGCTTGGCGTTCGTCCGCGACCCCTACGACCGCGAGCGTTACGAGACGCTGCGGCAGCTCGCCTCACGCATCATGTCGCATCACACAACCGGCATAGAAGCCGCTGAAATTGCTGACCTCTTCGCCCTGGAAGCGGGCTACGCCACCCCAAAGATCGACGTCCGCACGGCCGCCTTCGATGCCGAGGGCTGCATCCTCATGGTGCGTGAGGTGATGGACCACGACCGGTGGACTCTCCCAGGCGGCTGGGCCGACGTGAACCTCACGCCGGCCGAGAACGCCGCGAAGGAAGTGCTTGAAGAGAGTGGCTTCCAGGTCCGCGTGACAAAGCTCGCCGCCGTCTGGGACCGCACCCGCCAGGGGCATCCGCCATCTCCGTTCTCCTGCGCCAAGTTCTTCTTTGTCGCCGAAATCACGGGCGGCGCCCCCGCCGCGAGCCTCGAAACCTCCGAAGTCGCCTTCTTCCCCGAACACGGCCTCCCCGAAGATCTCTCGTTCGGCCGCGTCCTCCCGCACCAACTCCGAAAAATGTTCGCCCATCGGCGAAACCCGAGCCTACCAACGGAGTGGGAGTGAGCGCTTGAGGAAAGTAGTGCATATTACTACTCCCTGCGTATGAGCATCGAGCGCTCCATCTCGGCTGCCGAGGTAAATCGTCGATTTTCCGCCACTCTCCGCGGGGTCCGGCAGGTTGGGACGCCGTGATCATGGCTGTCGCGACGGCTTCGTCTGGCGCGGATCTACTGTCGTGAACCCATGCGCCGCCACGCCGCATCCGCTGCTCGCGGCCCTGCTGCAAGCCTGAGCGGATGGACTGGGAGGCCCCCGCCGTGATCCTCGATGTCCGCCCGTTCGGCGAGGGCGATGCGATCGCGACCGTCCTGTCGGCCGAGCACGGCGCCTATCGCGGACTCGCCCGCGGCGCGCAGTCGCGCACCCGCGCCGCGACGTGGCAACCGGGCAATCTCGTGCAGGCGCGGTGGGTCGCGCGGCTCGCCGACCAGCTCGGCAGCCTCACCGCCGAACTCGTCCACCCCGCCGCCGCTCTGGCCATGGACAATGCGCTTGCGCTCGCGACCCTCTCCGCCGCCTGCGCCGTCGCCGAGGGCGCGCTCATCGAGCGCGAGCCGCATCCCCGCATCTTCGACGGCCTCGTCCACCTCATTGCCCATCTGGCGCAAGGACCGGAAAGCCTCGCCGATCTCGTCCGCTGGGAAGCGGCGCTCCTCGCCGATCTCGGCTACGGCCTCGACCTGACCGCCTGTGCCGTGACCGGCGAGACCGACGCGCTCGCCTATGTATCCCCCCGGACCGGCCGCGCCGTGTCCGAGGCCGGGGCAGGGGTCTACAAGGCTCGCCTGCTTCCGCTCCCTTCATTCCTGCTGGTGGAGGGAGCCACAAACCCATGCGACTGGCGCGATGGCCTGCGGCTGACCGGCCATTTCCTCGAGCGCGACGCCTTCGGCCATCACCACCGCCCGTTGCCCCCGGCGCGGATCGCCCTCTACGACCGGGTCCGCGACCTGGCCTCGGAGCCTACTCATGCCTGACGACCTGATCGGACACATCGAGGACACGCCGTTCGCCGACGCCCTGAGCGAGCGCTACCTCAGCTACGCGCTCTCCACGATCATGTCGCGCAGCCTCCCCGACGTGCGCGACGGCCTCAAGCCCGTGCACCGGCGGCTGATCTACGCCATGCACCAGCTCCGGCTGGACCCCAACGCCGGCTTCAAGAAATGCGCCCGCATCGTTGGGGACGTCATGGGCAAGTTCCACCCGCACGGCGACGCTGCGATCTATGACGCGATGGTCCGCCTCGCGCAGGAATTCGCAGCTCGCTACCCGCTGGTCGAGGGCCAGGGCAATTTCGGCAACATCGACGGCGACAACGCCGCGGCGATGCGGTACACGGAGGCGCGCCTCACCGAGGTCGCACGCGCTCTGCTGGCCGGCATCGACGACGACGCGGTCGATTTCCGCCCGACCTATGACGGCGAGGAGAGCGAGCCCGTCGTCCTCCCGGGCAACTTCCCGAACCTGCTCGCCAACGGAGCCGCCGGCATTGCGGTCGGCATGGCGACCTCCATTCCGCCGCACAACGCCGGTGAGGTCTGCGCCGCCGCCGTCGCCCTGATCCGCGACCCGAACGCCAGCACGGCCGTGCTGCTCGCGCAGATGCCCGGCCCGGATTTCCCCACGGGCGGCGTGCTCGTGGAGGACCGCGCCGCCATCGAGCAGGCCTACGAGACCGGTCGCGGCGGCTTCCGCGTGCGGGCGAAATGGGAGGTGGAGCGCGGGAAGCACGGCACCTGGTCGATCGTCGTTACGGAAATTCCGTATCAGGTCCAAAAGGCCAAGCTGGTGGAGCAGATTGCCCAACTCCTCGAAGAGAAGAAGCTGCCGCTGCTCGGGGACGTCCGTGACGAAAGCGCCGAACGCGTCCGCCTCGTCCTGGAGCCGAAGACCCGCGGCGTCGAGCCGGAAGTCCTGATGGAGACGCTGTTCCGCGCCACGCAGCTCGAAGCGCGCTTCCCGCTTAACATGAACGTGCTCACTGCGGACCGAACCCCGGTCGTGCTCGGCTTGCGCGGCGTGATCCGGGCCTGGCTCGACCATCGGCACGAGGTGCTGGTCCGCCGCTCGCGCCACCGCCTCGCCACGATCGAGCGGCGGCTGGAGATCCTCGATGGCTTCCTGCTCGTCTATCTCAACATCGACGAGGTGATTCGGATCATCCGCAACGAGGATGAGCCCAAGCCCGGCCTGATGGCGGCCTTCTCGCTGTCCGACGTGCAGGCTGAGGCGATCCTCAACATGCGGCTGCGCAGCCTGCGGCGGCTGGAGGAAATGGAGATCCGCAAAGAGCACACCGCGCTCGGCCGCGAAAAGAAGAGTCTGGAGGCGCTGCTGAAGGACGAGCGCAAGCGCTGGGACCGCATCGTCGGCGAGTTGGAGGATACCCGCTCGAAATTCGGCAGCGGCCCGCTCGGCGACCGCCGCACGCTGCTGGGCGAGGCACCGGCGCCCGTGGATTTCTCGGCCGATGCATTCGTCGAGCGCGAGCCGATTACCGTCGTACTCTCCGACAAGGGCTGGGTTCGCGCCGTCAAGGGCCATCTCGCCGGAGCCGACGACCTCAAGTTCAAGGAAGGCGACGACCTCCGCCTGATGCTGCCGTGCCAAACCACCGACCGGCTTTGCCTGTTCGCCACCAACGGCCGCGCCTACACGCTGAAGGCGGGCGACCTCCCGCGCGGGCGCGGCGACGGTCAGCCGATCCGGCTGACCGTGGAGATGACGAACGAGGACGAAGTGCGCGCGCTCTTCGTGCTCCGCGACGGCGAGCGCTATCTCGTCGCCTCGACCGCCGGGCGCGGCTTTCTCGTGAAGAGCGAGGACCTGGTCGCCGAGAAGCGCACCGGCAAGCAAGTTCTGAACCTCAGGCCGGGCGAGGAGACCGCGCTCTGCACGCCGGCCGATGGGGACCACGTTGCTGTCATCGGCGAAAATCAGAAGTTGCTTGTGTTCCCGCTGGAGCAGGTCCCCGAGATGGCGCGCGGGCAGGGCGTCCTGTTGCAGCGCTACCGCGACGGCGGGTTGCGCGACGCGCGCGTGTTCCGGCTTGCCGATGGCCTCTCCTGGCGCCAGGGCGAGCGGACGCGTACGGAGACCGACCTGCGGGACTGGCGGGGCGATCGCGCGCAGGCGGGCAAGCTGCCGCCGCGCGGTTTCCCGAAGAGCGGCCGGATCGCGTAGGAGCGTCCCCAGAGCCGTCTCTCACGTTCGAGATCGGTCCATTTCGGGCCGTGACATTTAATGTGACTTGAGCAAAACGGCCTCGTGCGTCTGTCCTCTCGGCCACCGCGTCTGTTACTATGGAGGCGTGGGCAAGGTCGGTTCGTTGCGCGCAGACTCTTGGGGGCGAAAGATGCCGGACACGATCCCAACTCTCAGATCGGCGGTCGGAGTCAATGCTGACGCAGATCCTTGCAGATTCGTCGGCGACTGGCTCGAAAAATGCGGCGCAGCGGCGACACCGTCCGCGCGCGTCCGCGCGACGTGTCCCCGCTGCTCCGGCGCCTACTCGACCAAGACGCTGCTGCTCGCAGACATCGCGGTCGGACAGGACGACAAGATGGAGAACGAGATTCGGGAGATTTACAACACCGACGAGGACTACACGATCTACCGGAGCGACTGTGGCGTGCACGTCGCATTTGCCGATTGCCGCGAGCGGGAACGCGAGCAGCGCGCGAAATACGCGGCGATCTCGGAAAAGCTCTGCAGGCTGCGCTTTCTCACGAGTCAAATGGCGGGTTCGGTGCTCCGGGCCTCCCCGAGGAACTCTGGCCGCGATTTCTACAACTATCAGC
>DATAPS010000452.1:0-2970 GCA_036265085.1 Acetobacteraceae bacterium
GGCGGTAGCTGTCCCAGGCGAAGCGCTCGTCGCCGGACGCGGCGGCGAGCCCTTCCACGGTGTCGTCGTTGAGGCCGAGATTGAGCACCGTGTCCATCATTCCCGGCATGGACGCGCGCGCCCCGGAGCGGACGGACACCAGCAGCGGCTTGCTGCGGTCGCCGAATTTGAGGCCGACCGCCTCCTCGACACGGACGAGGGCGTCGCGAACCTGCTCGTTGAGCTCGCCGGGATAGTGGCGGTCGTTCTCGTAATATGCGGTGCAGACCTCGGTGGTGATGGTGAAGCCGGGCGGTACCGGCAGGCCGATCATCGCCATCTCGGCAAGGTTCGCCCCCTTGCCGCCGAGCAGGTTGCGCATCTCGGCGCGGCCCTCGTTGCGGTCGGCGCCGAAGCTGTAGACCCACTTCGTAATGGTCTGGCTCATCAGTCAGGACCCTTCGATCTTGGAGAAGTCCGCGACGCTGTTCATGGCGGCGCGCAAACGGGCGAGCAGGCGGAGGCGATTGCGGCGGAGGTCCGGGTTCGGATCGTTGACGGTCACCTTGTCGAAGAATGCGTCGATCGGCGCACGCAGCGACGCCAACGCCGACATGGCCGCGCCAAAATCCTCGCCGGCAAGCTTTCCTTGCACGTCGGGCGCGACGCGCTCAAGCGCGGCGTGCAGCGCCCGCTCTTCGGCAAGGACGAGGAGACCCGGATCGATCGGGCCGTCATGCGGTCCGTCCCGCCGCTCCTCGATGCGCAGGATGTTCGCGGCGCGCCGGCAGCCCGCGAGCAGGTTGGTGCCATCCTCTGTGCCGAGCAGGGCGGCGACGGCCTCGGTGCGGGCGAGCAGCCGGACGAAATCGTCGTCGAAGCCGACGCCGAGAACGGCGGCGAGCACGTCGTGGCGGGCGCCTTCCGCCCGGAGCTGCACGCGCAGCCGCTCGGCGAGGAAGGCGAGGAGGTCCGGCGTGTCCGGCTTGGCTTGCAGCGGGGCGGCGGCCGCTTCGATCAGGTCGCGCAAATGCATCCGCAGCCCTCGCTCGCGGATGATCCGGATGACGCCGAGCGCGGCGCGACGCAGCGCATAGGGGTCGCCGGACCCGGTCGGCTTCTCGCCGATCCCGAAGAATGCGACCAGCTGATCCAGCTTGTCGGCAAGCGCGACCGCGACGCTGTTGGAGCGCTCCGGAACTACGTCCGAGGGTCCCTTGGGGGCATAGTGGTCGCGAATCGCGTCGGCGATTTCGACGGGCTCGCCGTCGTGCAGCGCGTAGTAGCGGCCCATCACGCCCTGGAGTTCGGGGAATTCGCCGATCATGCCGCTGGTCAGGTCGGCCTTGGCGAGCAGCGCGGCGCGTTCGGCCGCGACCGGATCGGCGCCGACATGCTCCGCGATGTGGGCCGCCAGACGGACGAGGCGGCGCGCGCGGTCGCCCTGGCTTCCGAGCTTCGCGTGGAAGGTCACGGCGTCGAGCGCGTCGACGCGCGCCGCAAGCGGCATTTGCCGGTCAAGGTCCCAGAAGTGGCGGGCGTCCGCGAAGCGGGCGCGCAGGACGCGCTCGTTCCCGGCGATGCTGGTGCGTCCGCCGTCGGCGGGCTCGATATTGGCGACGAAGATGAAGTTCGGCGCAGCGTCACCGCTATGGGTGCGAAGGGCGAAGTAGCGCTGATTGATCCGCATCGAGACCTGCATGACCTCAGGCGGCAGGTCCATGAACGCATCGTCGATCCGGCCGATGAATGCCTTCGGCCATTCGACGAGGCCGGTGAGTTCGTCGAGCAGCCCCGGATCGTCCACGACCTGGAGCTGGTGGTCGTCGGCGATCTTCGTGACCTGGCTCGCGATCAGCGCGCGCCGTTCCGCGGCGTCCGCGACGACCTTCCGGTCGCGCAGAGCGTGCTGCCACTGGGCGCACGAGACGACGGTGAAGACGCCCGGGGCGAGGAAGCGGTGTCCTTCCGTCTGATCCGACGCCACGAGCCCGTGTCCATCATCCGCTCCGTCGCGCAGATCGAACGGCACGACACCGCCGTCGAGCAGACAGGTGATCCGCCGGAGCGGACGCACCCAGGTAAGCGCGCTGGTGCCGCCCCACCGCATCGACTTGGGCCAGGAGAAACGGCGGATCAGCACCGGGAGTTCGCGGGCGATCAGATCGGCCGCATCGATCCCCGCCTGCGCGCGGTCGAGCACCAGGAAATCACCTTCTTCGCGGAGCTGGTCCCGTGTCGCATTGTGCTTGCGCAAGAACCCGGCGAGCGCCTGTTCCGGCGCCGTTTTCCGAGGACCACGCTCCACAGTGCTGGTTCCCGCGACTTCGGCCGCAACATCGGCGGAGAGGGCCAAGCGGCGCGGCCCGTAGAAGGTGCGCATCGCCGACGGAGCGAGAGGTGCGAGCGCGTCCGTGCAGAGACGGGCGAGTTCATCTGCCGCGCGGGCCTGCATCCGCGCGGGGATCTCCTCGCTGAAAAGTTCGAGAAAGAGCTCGGGCATCAGGGGTTCAACGTGGGCGTGACATCGATTTGGGAAAAATCATCGCGTTTCCCTGCATCTGGCCCGAACTACGAGGCCCTGCAGCAGCCCCCGTCATGCGATCTCGCCCGCGAGCCATGCCTCGCAGCACCCCTTCGCCAGCGTCCGCACCCGTCCGATATAGCTCGCCCGCTCGGTCACGCTGATAACGCCCCGCGCGTCGAGCAGATTGAAGAGGTGGCTCGCCTTGATGCACTGGTCGTAGGCCGGCAGCGCGAGGCGGCGTTCCAGCAGGGCGGCGCACTCCCGCTCGGCATCGGCGAAATGCCGCTCCAGGATCGCCGTGTCGGCAAACTCGAAATTGTAGGCGCTGTACTCCCGCTCGGCGCGGAGGAACACGTCGCCATAGCGGGTGCCGCCGCCGTTGAAGTCCAGGTCGTAGACGTTGTCCACGTCCTGGACGTACATGGCGAGCCGTTCGAGGCCGTAGGTCATCTCGAAGCTCGGCA
>DATAPS010000453.1:0-1707 GCA_036265085.1 Acetobacteraceae bacterium
AAAACCGCGATGCACCGCGCCCAGCCGTTTCGCGAGCGCCACATGCACCTCGTGGTTGGAGCGGCACTCGCCGGGCGGCTCGACCAGCTTCGGCCCGACCTGCAGATGCGTGTGCCCGCCCGCGTCGTAGAGATCGTCATGCTCCAGGAACATCGTGGCAGGCAGCACGACGTCGGCGTGGCGAGCCGTTTCGGTCAGGAACTGCTCGTGCACGCAGACGAACAGATCGTCGCGGAGGAAGCCGCGGCGGACGCGATTGCCGTCCGGTGCGACCACGACGGGATTGGTGTTCTGGATCAACAGCGCCGCCACCGGCGGTCCGTCGCCGAGCTCCGAGCGGTCGCCGGTCAGCGCCGCGCCGATGCGGCTCATGTCGATGATGCGCGTGGAGGGATCGCGCACGTCGAGCCCCTCGATCAGCGTCTTGTTCCAGTGATACAACGCGCGGGCGCTCCAGAACGCGCCGCCGCCCTCATGGACCCACTTGCCCGTGACGGTCGGCATGCAGGTGACGGCGTGCATGCCGGCAGCACCGTTGCGCGAGCGGGTAAAGCCATAGCCGGGGCGGATGAAAGCGCGCGGCGTCGCATTGTAGAGCCGCGCAAACGCCTCGATCTCGGCGACCGGAAGTCCGGTGATGGCCGAGGCCCAGGCGGGATCGCGCGATGCGAGATGCGCCTCCAGCGCGGCCGGAGCGTCGGCGTAGCGCGCCATGTAGTCGCGATCCGCGAAGCCGTCGCGAAAGGCGCAGTGCATCACCGCGCAGGCGAGCGCCGCGTCCGTGCCCGGCCGCAGGGCGAGATGGCTATCGGCAACCGCGGCGGTGCCGGTGCGGTAGGGATCGACGACGACCAGCTTGGCGCCGCGTTCCTTCCGCGCCCGGCTGATATGCGCCATGGCATTCACCTGCGTCGCGACCGGGTTGCCGCCCCAGACGACGATCAGGTCGGCCTTCGCCATCTCGCGAGGGTCGGGGCCGTTCCTGCGGCCGACACCCGCCATCCACCCGGCTTCGGTGATGGTCGAGCAGATCGTGCTGTGCTGGCGCGAGTAGCGCAGTGCATGGCGCAGGCGGTGGATGCCGTCGCGCTGGAGCAGGCCCATGGTGCCGGCGAAGTAGTACGGCCACACCGCTTCCGATCCATGGCGGGCGGTCGCGGTCGTGAACGCCTCGGTCACCCGGTCGAGCGCCTCGTCCCAGGAGATCGGGCGGAACTGCGTGCCGCCCTTCGGCCCGGTGCGGAGCAGCGGGCGGGTCAGCCGGTCGGGGTGATGAATGCGCTCGCGATAGCGCGCGACCTTCGCGCAGACGACGCCGGCCGTGTAGCTGTTCCCCTCCGCCCCGCGCACCGCGCCGATCCGCGCGCCGTCGATGACCTCCACCTCCAGCGCGCAGGTCGACGGGCAGTCGTGCGGGCAGGCCGAGGCACGGAACGGGTGGGAGGGCGGCATGCGGTATTCCCGAGGGGTCAGAAGAGCAAGGTGCCGCAAGGTTGGCGGCCCGGCAATGTGATGTGGGCGCCGGGACGCCGGCTGTCAGGGCATGATTGCTGTCGGGGACGAAGGACGTGTGGCTGCTCCTCGTCGCAACATGGGGGACGGCGCATTGATCAGCCGCGCCCGACGTGATTGGCTGCCCGCAATGTCCCCGGCCATTCCTTCGCGATCGCGACCATCGCCCGGTGCCGTGCACCGCCTGAGCATACG
>DATAPS010000454.1:0-8056 GCA_036265085.1 Acetobacteraceae bacterium
GGATCTCGGCGCCGCCTGGGCGCTCACCTTCGAGGAGGCGGCGGGACGGTTCGGCGTCGCGGGCAGCATTCTGGCGGGAATGCTGCGGCTGGTCGGCAACCTGCCCGAGCCGGATCCGGGCTCCGACGTCCGCCTGGACGAAATCACGGCGTCGCATTTGGAACTCTCCCGCCGGATGCGCGCACTCGCCGACGAGACCGGCGAACCACCGGCGCGGCGGGCGGCGGACGCGATCGACGCGGGCGACTACGGCGCTGCCGATCGCGCGCTTGCCGCGGCGGCGGAGGGCGGCCGGGGCGGCACCCTTGCGAGCATCCTGATCGCGCGCGGGAAGCTGAGCCAGGCACGGCGGCGCGCACCGGAGGCCGCGGCGCAGTTCCGCGCCGCGCTCGCGCAGCTCCCCGATACGACGCCGGCGCGCGTCTACGCGCTCAACGAGCTCGGCGCGACGTTGCTTGCGCAGGCCGCGCATTCCGGCGGGACCGCGCCGATCGAAGAAGCCGTCGCGGCATTCTCCGAGGTGCTCGGCCGCTGCGACCGCGACGCGGCGCCGCTCGACTGGGCCGCGGCACAAAGCAATCTCGGGCTCGCGCGGCTGCGGCTGGGAATGCGCGAGGGCCACACCGACGCGGCAGAAGACGCGACCGCGGCGTTCCGGGCGGCGCTGGAAGAATACACGCGCGCGCGGACGCCGCTCGACTGGGCGGCGATCCAGGCCGATCTCGGCCGGGCGTTGCAGTTTCTCGCGGAACGCACCGAGAGCCGGCACCTGGCGGAGGAGGCGGCCGCGGCGTTCCGTCAGGCGCTGCTCGAGCTGGCGCGGGAGCGCGCGCCGCTCGAATGGGCGCGCGTGCAGCGGAACCTGGGGATGACGCTGCATTGGCTGGGCGGGCGCGGGCGAGATCCGGCGCTGATCGCGGCGGCCATCGAGGCGTATCGCCTGGCGCTGAAGGAGACGACACGGGACCGTGCGCCGCTCGAATGGGCGGCCACGCTGGCTGCTCTCGGCGTGGCGCTCGACGACGACGGGAACGGCGGGACGGAGGCGCTCGAAGAAGCGGTCGCCGCCTATCGCCTCGTGCTCGACGACAACTTTCGCGCGCGGGCGCCGCTCGAGTGGGCCGCGGGGCAGCACGATCTCGGCCTCGCGCGGCACCGCCTCGGCACGCGCGCGGGCGCGACGCTCCGGCTGCACGAGGCGGTCGCGGCGTTCCGGCTCGCACTGGAGGAGCGGACGCGCGAACGCATGCCGCGCGGCTGGGCCGGGACGCAGGCCAATCTCGGCGTCTCGCTCTCCTGGATCGCGATCCGCGAGACGGACACTTCCCGCGCACGGGAGGCGATCGAGGCCTATCGGCTGGCCGCCGAGGTTTGGACGCGCGACCGGGCGCCGCTCGAATGGGCCTGGATGCAGACCAACATCGGGCGGGCGCTGCAGCAGATCGGCGAACGCGAAGCCGGGACCGGGACGCTGGAGCAGGCCGTCGCGGCGTTCCGCCTGGCGCTGGAAGTGCGCACGCGCGGGCGGCTGCCGTTCCAGTGGGCGCTGACGCAGAGCTATCTCGCCGCCGCGTTGCGGCTCGTCGGACAGCACGAGCGCGGGACGGCCCGGCTCGTGGACGCCGTGGCGGCCAATCGGCTCGCGCTCGAGGAACTTACGCGCGAACAGGCGCCGGCCGACTATGTGCGCGTGCAGGAGGAGTACGGCTCCGCGCTCGGCACGCTCGGTGAGCGGGAGCCGGGGACGGTGTCGCTCGAGAGAGCGATCGCCGCATTCGATGCCGCGATGGAGGTGTCGACGCAGGCGCGCGCGCCGCTCGACTGGGCGCGCATCCAGACCAAGCGCGGCATCGCCTTGCGCCTGATCGGCGACCGGCGCGGCGACGCGGGGCGGCTGGAGGAGGCGCTCGCCGCGTTCCGGCTTGCGCTGGAGGAGACGACGCGCGAGCGGGCGCCGACGGAGTGGGCGGGGCTGCAGATTCACGCCGGACTCACGTTGCAGCGGCTCGGCCAACTCGGCGGCGGGACCGACGCCTTGGAGCAGAGTGCCGCCGCGTTCCGCTTGGCGCTGGAGGAATACACCGAGGAACGCGCGCGGCAGACCTGGGCGGAGATCCAGAGCCATCTCGGCCTCTCGCTCTGGTGGATCGGCGTGCGCTCGGAGGGTGTCGCGGCGCTCGACCAATCGGCTGCCGCCTTCCGCGCCTCGCTGGCGGGATGGCCGCGGGACAAGGTGCCGCTCGGGTGGGCGCGCGCGCAGCGCAATGTCGCGCTCGCGCTGCACCGGCGCGGCGAACGCGAGGCCGGGGCGGAGTCGTTCGACGAAGCGATCGCCGCCAACCGGCTGGCGCTGGAGGAGACGAGCCGCGAGCGCGAGCCGGCCGACTGGGCCGCCATCCAGAACGACATCGGCAACTTGCAGCGGGTCGCCGGCCTGCGGACCAACAGCATCGCCCGGCTGGAGGCCGCGGTCGCGGCCTACACGCTGGCGCTGGACGTGTGGGACCGCGAGCGCGACCGGGCGGACTGGGCCAGGGCGCAGGGCAATCTCGGCTTCGTGTTGCAGGCGCTCGGCGAGCGCACGACCGGGGCGAGCCGGTTCGAGGAAGCCGACGCCGCCTATGAGGCCGCCGTCGCGGCGACCGATCGTGCGGACGAGCCCCTCGACTGGGCACGCCGGATCAGCAATCGCGGGATCGCCCGATGGTGGCTCGGCGTGCGTCGGCCCAGGCGGGAGGATCTTGAGGGAGCCGTCGCGGATTTCCGGCTCGCGCTCGAGGAATGGACGCGCGAGAAGGCGCCGTCCGACTGGGCGCGCACGCAGTTCAATCTCGCGCTCGCGCTCTCCCGCCTTGCCGACTCGGAAACAGGGACCGTCGCACTGGAGGACGCGGCCGCCGCCGATCGCGCCGCGCTGGAGGTATGGACACGGGAAGCGGCGCCGCAGGATTGGCTGGCGGCGCAGCGCAATCTCGGCCGCGCCCTGCGTGCGATCGCCGAGCGTGGCGGCGGCGCCGAGCGGTTGCGGCAATCCGCCGCCGCGTTCCGGGCCGCGCTGGCGGCCGCCCAGCGGGACGAGGCGCCGGCGGTCTGGGCGGGGTTGCAGGAGGACCTCGGCCGCACGTTGCGCCTGCTGGGCGAACGCGAACCGGGAACAGAGGCCATGGCGGAAGCCGCGGCTGCATTCCGGTCCGCGATCGAGGCGACCGATCGCGCCGCCGCCCCGCCTCGCTGGGCGGCGCTTCAGAGCGAGCTCGGCATCACGCTGCGCATGATCGGCGAGCGCGAGACGGGGACGGAACGGATGGAGGAAGCCGCCGCCGCGTTCGCCGCGGCGCTGGAGGCGCGACCGCGCGAGACGGCTCCGGAGGATTGGGCGCGCACGCAGAACAATCTCGGCCTCGCCTGGCAGACCATCGCCGAGCGCGGGAGCGGAACGGCTGCGCTCGATGCCGCGGCCGTCGCGTTCGCCGCGGCGCTGGAGGTGTGGACCGAACAGGCGAACGCCTCCGACTGGCGCGCCGCGCGGGACAATCTGGAGAAGGTCCGGGCGGCCGCGCGCAAACGGCAGCGCGTGGCGGTTCTACCGCAGTTCGTCCGCTCGCTGCTGGGCGGTTAGCGCCGCGGCGATCGGGGCTTCGGCGCGGCGCCGTTGGTCGGGTTGCGGCAGTGGGTCGTGGCGATCACCCCGCGGCCGGAGCCGGCCCATGCGCGAGCCACGCCGCGCATTCGGCGCCGAGCTTCTGCACCGCCGTCGACTCGTAGCGCGCGCAATCCTCCGCCGTCAGCACGTCGCGCCAGCGGCCGTTGACGCCCTTGTGGATGAAGGTGGCAGCACCGCCGTCCCACGGCGCGCCGCCGAGCGGCACGCACTTCGTCGCGTTCGCCTTCATCCAGGCGAAGCCGCAATGCTCCACCATCGTCGGGAATCGCGCTTCGTCGATGGCGACATCGAGGAACGCGGCGATGCGGCGCATCGATCCGGGGAGGTCGCGCTTGAGTTCCTCGAAGTGCAGCAGCATCAGGTTCGGCAGGTCGCGCACCGTCCACCAGGACGCGACGTTCTCCCAGAACGGCCAGAACGGATGGCCGTCGCCGTCGAGCCAATCGACGAAATACCGGCGGATGGACTCCGGCGGGCGGCCGATCGGCGGCCCGACGCGGCCGGGCGTGTCGTTGATGACCCCGTACCAAAGATCGTTCGCCGCCGAATGGTGATTGTACAGACTCCACACCACGTCGCGGCCGTCGCGGCCGACGTAGATGTATTTCGCCCGCGGCGACATCACGAGCGCATCGACCGGCAGATGCGTCTTGACGAAGCGGCGGTGCGTCTGCGCCTCCAGCGCCGCGAGCTTCACCGCCGCGGGCGGCACCCGCAGGTCGAGCCAGGGCGACATCTCGGCCACCGGACGTTCGTCGGCGTCGGTGAACAGCAGTTGCGCGACGACCTGCTGCACCCAGGTCGTGCCGGATTTGCCGTAGGTCGCGATGACGATGTCGTCGTCACGGAAGGCGAAGTCGTTCCAGACGGTGCTGTCGAAGTGGTGGTTGTGCAGTTCGCGGGCCTTGACGGGAAGGTCTCGCGCTTGCGTCGTCATCGCCAAGGTCTCCTGTGCGCATCCGAACCGGAGGTTAATCCGCGCCGCGCCCTGCCGCCAGAATGGCGCCCGACTTGCCGACCGCCCCGACTTGCCGATCGCAAGGAGAGAGCGGACAGTGCACGTCGGGAACGGTGGAGGTCCCGATGGGAAACTCGAACGCAGCGGACGAACCTCCGGCCAAGCTGCGCCGGAAGGCGTACGAGCAGTGCTTGGCGCGACTGCATGTCGAGCTCGTCAAGCTTCAGCTGTGGACTTTGCATGCCGGCCTCAAGGTCTGCGTCATCTTCGAAGGCCGCGACGGCGCGGGCAAGGGCGGCGCCATCAAGGCGATCACCGAGCGCGTCAGCCCGCGGATTTTCCGCGTGGTGGCCCTTCCCGCGCCGACCGAGCGCGAGAAGTCGCAGATGTATCTCCAGCGCTACATATCCCATCTACCCGCGGCCGGCGAGATCGTCATCTTCGACCGGAGCTGGTACAATCGGGCCGGTGTCGAGCGCGTCATGGGCTTCTGCACGGAAAAAGAGGCGAAGCGTTTCCTGGAATTGGCCCCCGGCATGGAGAAGGCGATCGTCGATTCCGGGATAATATTGCTGAAATATTGGCTCGAGGTCAGCGAGCCGGAACAGGCCCGCCGGCTGGAGGATCGTGTCGAGGACGGGCGCAAAATCTGGAAGCTCTCGCCGATGGATCTGAAATCCTACGGCCGCTGGTACGATTACTCACGGGCCCGGGACGCGATGTTCGCTGCCACCGATGCGGAGTGGGCCCCGTGGTTCGTCCTGAACTCCGACGACAAGAGGCGGGCACGGCTCGATGTCATCTCTCACCTGCTGAGCCGGATTCCCTACGAGGCCGTGCCGCGGGAAAAGATCAAGTTCCCGAAGCGGCAGTCGCCCGACGGGTATCGCACGCTTGATCACCCGCTCAGGATCGTCCCGGCGCTGACATGGCCGCCGGCGGAAGAGGTGTCGCGCGGGGCGTAACACCCCTCACTCCGCGCGATACAGCGCCTTCGCCGCGTCGCGGAACGCCAGCCGCGAGGCGTCGCGCGTGTAGAACATGTGCCCGCCCGGCAGCACCGTCAGCCGCACGCGGTCGCCGCCGATCGCGGGCGGGAACTGGTCGAGGATCATCTGGGTGCCGAAATAGGGCACCACCACGTCGTACAGCCCCGCCCCGATCAGCACGCGGAAGTGCCGGTCGACCGCCAGCGCGGTCCGGAGCGTGGTCGCCGATTCCGGGCGGTTGCGGCCGAAATCCCAGTTCCGGCCGGCGTCGTGATCGATGAGGTGATACGGCCGATCCGGCAGCCATTTCAGCGTCCGGCCGTAAAGATCGAGCATCGCGCTCGCCACGGGCGCGGTGAGCGCGTCGGTGACCGGGTCGGGATGCTGGCTGAAGGTCGCGTCCGGAAACGGATCCGGTTCGCGCTCGGTGGCGTCGTAGATGCTGCCGGTCTCGTTGCTTGCCCGGTAGAGCTCGCGCACGAACGTGCCGCCGTCGATGCGGCCGCCGCGGTTGCGAACGAGCGCGGGATCGAGGCCGGTCAAGGCGGTAACGCGATCGACCATGCGCGCGACCGCCGCCGGATCGGAATCGCCGCGAATGAGGTCGTGCAGATAGTCGCCGGTCGCATACGCCTCGGCGTCCGCGAGCGACGCGCGATCCACCGGACCGTGCGCGGCGCGCGCGACGGCGACCTCGGTCGGCAGCCGCTCGACCCAGCTCAGCGGATCGAGACCGCCGCTGCGCCCGCTCATGTCGAGCGTGGGAGAGACGAGCACGAGACCCGAGATCCCGATCCCCTGGCCCGATTGCAGTGAACGCACGACGCGCGGGCCGCGGATGCCGCCGTAGCTCTCGCCGACGATATATTTCGGCGAGACCGCGCGTTCGTTGGTTGCGATCCAGCGTTGGATCGCATCGGCCATCGCATCGACGTCGCCGTCGACGGACCAGACGCGCCTCCGCAATCCCTCGCTCGTGTCGATGAAGCGGCTGAAGCCAGCGCCGACCGGATCGATGAAGACGAGATCGGTGAAGTCGAGCCAGGTCTGCGGATTGGGCAGCAGCGCGGGTGAGGCGGACGGCGCGCGGGCGTCGCCTTCCATGGCGATGCGCCAGGGGCCGAGCATCCCGAGCTGGAGCCAGGCCGAGGCGCTGCCCGGGCCGCCGTTGAAGACGAACGCGACCGGGCGCGTTGCGGGATCGGCGCCGTCGAGCGTGTAGGCGATCGTCGCGATCTCGTACTCCGCCTTGCCCTCGCTGTCCGTGCTGCGCAGCGCGCCGGCGGTGGCGGTGAAGGCGAGCGCGCGCCCGTCGGCGAGCGTCACGCTGTGGTGCGTAATCGATGGCGCGGGCAGGCGCTCCGGCTGCGTTGCGGGCGCCGTGGCGGCGGGCGCGTCGGCGGCGGCGCGCGGCGGGCGCTGCGCGTGCGCGGCGGTGGCGCAGGCGGCGGTCAGCAGCAGCGCGGCGAGCAGGCGGCTCATAGGCCGGCCTCGTTGAGACGGAGGATCGCCCGCGCGCAGGCCTGCGCGCGCGGCACCAGGCTGTCGAGGTTGAGGAACTCGTCCGCCGTGTGCGCCTTGCCGCCGACCGGGCCGACCGAGCAGATCGTCGGCGCGCCGACCGCCGCGGTGAAGCCGCTGTCGGCGCAACCGCCCGCGAACTCGCCCTCCGGCGTGAAGCCGGTCTCGGTCGCGGCGGCGACGTACACGTCAAACAGCTTCTTCGCCGCCTGGCTCTGCGTCATCGGCAGGAACTCGCCGCGGATCTCGAGCTCCGCTTTCGTTCCTGGCACGTAGGCGGTCGTCACGATCGCGCCGATGCGGGCCACGATGTCGTCGCGGTCGGCGGGATCGATGTAGCGCAGGTCGATCTGCCCCTCCGCGTGCGGCGCCACCGTGTTCACCGACTGCCCGCCGCTGACCAGCCCGACATTGAGCGTGATCCCGCGGTCGAGATCGGTGAGCGCATGGATCGCCTGGATCTTGCGCGCGAGTTCCTCGATCGCGCTGATCCCGTCGGTGAAGGAGCCGCCGGAATGCGCGGCTTTGCCGGTGATGCGCATGACCATGAACACGCCGCCCTTGCGGGCGCTCACGATGTTGCCGTTGGCGCGTCCGGGCTCGCTGTTGAACACGGCGCGGGCGCGGCGGGCTTCCGCCTCGATCACCGCGCGGCCTTCGGGCGAGCCGATCTCCTCGTCGCCGGTGAACAGGCCGACGAGCGGCGCGGGCGCGCCGCCGAATTTCCGGAAGGCGGCGAGCACGAAGCAGTTCATCACCAGCCCCGCCTTCATGTCGGCGACCCCCGGGCCGTAGGCGATGCCGTCGCGGATGGCGAACGGACGTCTCGCGACCTCGCCGTCGGGAAACACCGTGTCGCGATGGCCCATGAGCACGATGTTGCCGCCTGCGTTGCCGCCCGTTTTGCCCCCCGTTTTGCCCCCT
>DATAPS010000455.1:0-19783 GCA_036265085.1 Acetobacteraceae bacterium
GACGCGATCGAGGAGGGCCAGAGCGCAATCCTCACGCGCAAGTCGGACGACCGCGAGCGCTCATTCCGCGGCCCCAAGCCCGCGGGGCGTTTCGACAGCGGCCGCAAGCGCGGCTTCGACGACCGCGAGGAATTCCGCGCCCGCGACGAGGTCCGCGAGGATCTGCGCGGCGACCGCGACGACGGGTTCCGCCCCCGCGAAGTGGTGGTGGAGGAGTAAGCACCGATGTCCGATACCACCGACGTCAGCCCCGCCAGCCGCCGCGCCGCGGTCGGCGCCCGCCGCCCGTTCTATCGCCGCCGCAAGTCCTGTCCCTTCTCCGGGCCGAATGCGCCGAAGATCGACTACAAGGATGTGCGGCTGCTTTCGCGCTTCCTCAGCGAGCGCGGGAAGATCGTCCCGAGCCGCATCACTGCCGTGTCCGCCAAGAGGCAGCGTGAGCTGGCGATCGCGATCAAGCGGGCGCGGTTCCTCGCGCTCCTTCCGTACATCCTGTCCTGAGGAGCGCGGGTCATGCCAGCGGTTGAACTGATCCTGCTCCAGCGGGTCGAGAAGCTCGGGCAGATGGGCGAGGTGGTCCGCGTAAAGCCCGGCTTCGCGCGGAACTATCTCTTGCCGCAAAAGAAGGCGATCCGCGCGAGCAAGGAGGCGCTGGCCCGGTTCGAAACGGAGCGCGCCCAGCTCGAGGCGCAGAACCTCAAGCGCCGCGAAGAAGCGGAGCGCGTGGCCGAGCGCGTCGGCGGGCTGACCGTCGTCATCATCCGGCAGGCCGGCGAGTCCGGGAGCCTGTACGGCTCGGTGTCGTCGCGTGATATCGCGGATGCGGCAACCGCGGCCGGGCTGACGATCAATCGCCAGCAAGTGCTGCTCGATCACCCGATCAAGACCCTCGGCCTGGCGCCCGTGCGTGTGATGCTGCATCCGGAGGTGATCCTTGCGGTCACGGTGAACGTCGCCCGGAGCGTCGAGGAAGCCGAGCGACAGACGCGTGGCGAGCGAGTCGGCGGCGAGGCCGGAGCCGAGGACGATGTCGTGCAGGCCGCAGATCTGTTCGACGCGCCGCCGGCAGAAGCGGTCAGCTGATTGTTACGCCAGCCGGACGCGGCTCACCGTACTGTGTCCCGCGGGTGACAGTCGGAAGCTCGGTCGTCTTGATCTCGGACGACGCCGGAATCATTCTCTTACGCGGAAGGTTTACCGTTCCGACGTAAGGATGAGAGATGCGGACGCTGCTCGATGCCGTCTTCCGCCGCTTCGTCGTCATCGGCCGATTGAAAGTCGAGTGGCCTGACGGCCGCCTCACCACATACGCCGGCAAGCCTGGTCCGGAAGCCACGATCAAATTGCGTGGCGACCGCATCGTGCGGCGCCTGCTGTTCAATCCGGCGCTCGCGGTGGGCGAGGGGTACATGGGCGGCGGCGTAGAGCCACGCGACTGCACGATCTATGATGTGCTCGCCGTCGCCGCGGTCAACACCGCGACGCAGGTGTCGGGTCATCCCGCGATGGCAATGCGGGCCTTCCTCGACCGGCAGATCCGCCTGCTCGCGCAATTCAATCCGGCCGGCCGTGCGCGCCGCAACGTCGCGCATCACTATGACCTCCACGGGCGGACGTACAGCCT
This sequence comes from Acetobacteraceae bacterium, assembly GCA_036265085.1. Taxonomy (GTDB): domain Bacteria; phylum Pseudomonadota; class Alphaproteobacteria; order Acetobacterales; family Acetobacteraceae; genus DATAPS01. The sequence goes on from DATAPS010000455.1 coordinate 1,625, forward strand.
GTTCCTCGACCGCGACCGCCAGTATTCCTGCGCCTATTTCCCGCGTGGGAACGAGACGCTGGAGGAAGCGCAGGTCGCGAAAAAGCGGCACATCGCGTCCAAACTGATGCTGAACCGGCCGGATCTACGCATCCTGGACATCGGCTGCGGCTGGGGCGGCATGGCGCTAATGCTGGCGCGCGAATATGGCGCGCGGGTCACCGGCATCACTCTCTCTACTGAACAATTGGCGGAGGCACGGTCTCGCGCCACGGCCGAAGGGTTGTCGGATCGCGTGTCGTTCGAGCTTCTCGACTATCGGTCGATCCGGCGCGAGTTCGACCGGATCGTCTCGGTCGGTATGTTCGAGCATGTCGGCATCGCGCATTACCGCACGTTCTTCGACGTCGTGAAGCGCTGCCTCGCCCCCGACGGCGTGGCGCTGATCCATGCCATCGGGCGCGCGGACGGGCCCGGAACGACGAATCCGTGGCTCACGAAATACATTTTCCCCGGCGGCTACAGCCCGGCGCTCAGCGAAGTGTTCGCGGCGGTGGAAAAGACCGGCCTGTTCGTCACCGATGTGGAAATCCTGCGGCTGCACTACGCCGAGACGTTGCGCCACTGGCGCCGCCGATTCGCCGCGAACCGCGACGCGATCGCGGCGATGCACGACGAGCGGTTCTGCCGGATGTTCGAGTTCTACCTGGCCGGATCGGAGCTTGCGTTCCGTCACCAGGGCCACATGATCTGGCAGATGCAGATCACGCGCGACCAGGCGGCGGTGCCGCTCACGCGGGACTACATGCTCGAAGCGGAACGGAGCGCGGGAGCGCGGGTTCGGGCGGACGCGGACTAGCGCCTGATCGAGACGTCCCCGATATCCACAACCGTCCACAGGCAAGACCTGCTACGGCGGCGTCACGGCGGTGTAGGATGGCGGAATGATGAACGCCATCGAGTCGGACGCGTCGCTTTTCGGTCTCTCGCAACGCCAGCCGCCCTCCAACTTCCCCGCGGAGCAAGCACTGCTCGGCGCACTGCTCGCCAATAATCGCGCGTACGAGCGGGTCAGCGAGTTTCTCGAGCCTGAGCATTTCGTCGATCCGATTCACGGCCGCATCTATGCCGCGATCGCGCGACGCATCGAAGCCAGCCAGCTCGCGGATGCTGTCACGCTGAAGTCGGAGTTCGAGCATTCCGGCGTGCTCGAAGAGGTCGGCGGCACGGCTTATCTGGCGCAGCTCCTCGGCGCGATGGTCGGTATTATCAACGCGGGTGAGTACGGCCGCGCGATCCACGATGCCTGGCTGCGCCGCCAGCTGATCGATATCGGCGAAACCGTCGTCAACAACGCGTTCGGCGCCGTTCCTGAAATGGACGCCACGGTGCAGGTGGAGGCGGCCGAGCAGGCGCTGTTCGACCTGAGCGGGAACAACGCCCGCGAAGTCGGGTTCGTGACGTTCGAACGCGCGCTGACGGACGCGATCCGTAGCGCGGAGAAAGCGTTCAACCGCTCGGGAGGTGTGTCCGGCCTTTCCACAGGGCTGCGTGGCCTCGACACGCGCACCGGCGGGTTGCATCCCTCCGACCTTGTCGTCCTCGCGGGGCGGCCCGGGATGGGCAAGTCGGCGCTCGCCACCAAGATCGCATTCGGCGCGGCCCGCGCGCTTGTGGAGGAAGCGCGGCTGCCCGATCCGAGCGCGGCGGCGAAGGCGACGATCGCGATCTTTTCGCTCGAAATGAGCGCCGAACAGCTCGCGACGCGTCTGCTGGCGGAAGAGTCGCGCGTATCCGCCGACCGGATCCGGCGCGGTGATATCGGCCAGCGTGACTTCGTCCAATTCGTCGGCGTCGCACGCGATCTCGGCACGCTTCCCCTGCAGATCGACGATACGCCCGCGATCACGCTGTCAGCGTTGCGCACACGCTGCCGGCGGCTGAAGCGGCAGAAGGGATTGGCGCTCGTCGTCATCGACTACTTGCAGCTGATGCGACCGGCGTCCGGCACACGGCCCGAGTCGCGCGTGCTCGAGATCACGCAGATCACGCAGGGGCTGAAGGCGATCGCGAAGGAATTGGCGGTGCCGGTGCTCGCGTTGGCGCAGCTCTCCCGCGCGGTCGAGCAGCGTGAGGACAAGCGGCCGTTGCTCTCGGATCTTCGCGAGTCCGGTAGCATCGAGCAGGACGCGGACGTGGTGATGTTCATCTACCGCGACGAGTACTATTTGCAGCAGCGTGCGCCGAAACAGGTGGCCTACGACAACGACGACAAGTTCCACGGCGCCGTCGAGAAATGGCAGCGCGATATGGAGGCCGTCCACAACAAGGCGGAGCTGCTGATCGAGAAGAACCGACATGGCGCGACGGGGAAGATCGATCTGTTCTTCGAGGGCGAATTTACGCGCTTCGCCGACCTAGATCTCGCGCACGGGCACGACGCCGACTGATGACCCCGGAGCCGGGCGCGATCTTGGAGGTCGACCTCGGCGCCATCGTCCGAAACTGGCGAGAGCTGTGCGATCGCCATTCCCGCGGTGCGGTGGCTGGTGTCGTGAAGGCGGACGCGTACGGGCTCGGCGCTGCGCGCGTCGTGCCCGCGCTGTACGCGGCGGGGTGCCGCTATTTCTTCGTCGCACATCTCTCGGAGGCATTGCGCATCCGCCCGCTCGCGCCGGATGCAACCGTCGCGGTGCTCAACGGCCTCGCGGAGGCTGACGCCGAGCTTTACGTCGAATCGGCGATCGCGCCGGTGCTCGGCTCAGTCGGCGAGATCGCCACCTGGCACAGGACCGCCGCCGCGCGCGGAACGAGGCTGCCCGCGCTGCTTCACGTCGATACGGGGATGGCGCGCCTCGGCCTTGATGCGCGCGAACTGAAGGAGCTTCGCCGCGATCCTGCGCTGCTGGAGGGGATCGACGTGCGCTTCGTCATGACGCACCTCGTCTCGGCGGAAGTTCCAGAGGATCCGCTCAGTGAGGGTCAGCTCAGGCGCTTTCGCACAGCTGCTGCCGGTCTTCCCCCCGCGCGGCAAAGCATCGCCAATTCGTCCGGCATCTTCCTCGGCTCGGCGTTTCAATCCGATCTGGCGCGTCCGGGGGCCGCGCTCTACGGCGTGAACCCAACGCGCGCCCCACAAAATCCGATGCACCCGGTCGCCACCTTGCGGAGCCGCGTGCTGCAGGTCCGCGAGATCGAGCCGGGCGAGACCGTCGGCTACAACGCAACCTGGACCGCGCCGCGCCGCAGCCGTATTGCCACCGTGCCTGTCGGATACGCTGACGGCTGGCTGCGCAGCCACTCCAATCGGGGGCACGCCTGCTTTGACGGGCAAGCGGTTCCGCTGGTAGGCCGTGTCTCCATGGATCTCACCACGTTCGACGTGACCGACCACCCGGCGATCGCACCGGGGACTTGGTTGGAGCTGATCGGCCCGTCTCGGACGGTCGACGCAGTGGCCGAAACGGCAGGGACGAACGGTTACGAGATCCTGACTTCGCTGGGGCCGCGATTTCATAGGATCTATCGCGGGTGAATCCCCTGCTCGACGGCATCGCCGCGGTCGGTCGCGGCACGCTCGGCGTGTGCGTGGTGGCGGGCCGGCTCGCGCTGTTCGCGGTCGAGGGCGTGTCGCACATCGTGCGTCCGCCCTTCTACCTCCGATCGTTTCTCCGCGCTCTGGTGGAGATCGGGTTCTACAGCTTGCCCGTGGTCGCGCTGACCGCGATCTTCACCGGCATGGTCCTCGCGCTGCAGTCGGCGACCGGGCTCGCGCGCTTCTCCGCGGAGAGCGCCGTCGCGAGCCTCGTCGTGCTGTCGGTTACGCGCGAGCTCGGGCCCGTGCTGGGCGGATTGATGGTGGCGGGCCGCGTCGGTGCGGCCATGGCAGCCGAGATCGGCACGATGCGGGTCACCGATCAGATCGACGCGCTGAACACGCTCTCGACGAATCCGATGAAATACCTTGTGGCGCCGCGCCTGCTCGCTGGCACCGTCGCGTTGCCGCTGCTCGTGGTCGTGGCCGACGTGCTCGGGGTGCTTGGTGGCTTCATCATCGCGACGCTGAAGCTCGGGTTCAATCCAGGGGTCTATCTGCAAAACACGATTGATTTCATCCACACCGACGACGTCGTGTCCGGTCTCGTCAAGGCGGCGGTGTTCGGGTTCCTCGTGACGCTGCTCGGCTGTTATCACGGCTACCGCAGCCGCGGCGGCGCGCAGGGTGTGGGTTCTGCAACGACCTCCGCGGTCGTCGCAGCATCGGTGCTGATCCTCGCCTTCGATTACGTGCTGACCGAGCTGTTCTTCGCGCGATGAGCTGCGTGCCGCCGAAGATACGAATCCGCGGCCTGATGAAGAGCTTCGGGGACAAGCTCGTGCTTGATGGCGTCGATCTCGACGTGATGGCGGCGAGCTCGATGGTGGTGATCGGCGGCTCGGGCACCGGGAAGTCGGTGTTGTTGAAATGCGTCCTCGGCCTGCTCGATCCGGATGACGGAGTCATCGAGATCGACGGGCAAAACATCCTGAAGATGCCGCGCCGCGAGCGCGACGGGGTGCGCGCGCGGATCGGGATGCTGTTCCAGAACGGCGCGTTGTTCGACAGCCTGGCCGTCTGGGAGAACGTCGCATTCAAGCTGCTCGCGGAACGCAAGCTCACGCGCGCCGACGCGCATTCCCATGCAGGCGATTATCTCGCCCAGGTCGGCCTCGCGGCGAGCGTCGGCGAGCTGTCGCCGGCGGAGCTCTCGGGCGGGATGCAGAAGCGCGTGGCGCTCGCCCGTGCGATCGCGGCGCGGCCGGAGATCCTGTTCTTTGACGAGCCGACCACGGGCCTCGACCCGATCATGGGGGCGGTGATCGACGGGCTGATCGTTGACTGCGTGAAACGCCTGGGCAGCACCGCGGTCGCGATCACGCACGACATGGCCAGCGCCCGCCGCATCGCCGATCGCGTGGCGATGCTGCACAAGGGTCGCATCGTCTGGGAAGGACCCGCGTCGGCGCTGATGAACAGCGGCTGTCCCGTGGTGGACCAATTCACGCACGGTCGGCGCGAGGGGCCGATCCAGATGGAACTTCGTCGGTGAATCGAGCGGGGGAAAAATCCCCCTTCCCTTGCGGGAGGGGATTGGGGGAGGGGGGGAACTGCCGCCGCGCCCGTTCACCCTCCCGCTGCGCGGGCCCCTCCATCTCCGGCAAGGGGAGAGGGATCATGCCACGTGGCTAAGAACTCGCTCCGCTACGTCTGCCAGAGCTGCGCCGCGGTCACCGCGAAATGGGCGGGCAAGTGCGAGAGCTGCGGGGGATGGAACACGATCGCGGAGGAGACGCCGCCGGCGGCCTCTGCCATCGCCAAAACTCCACCGGGCCGGCGGCTTGCGTTCGTCGATCTCGCAGGGAGCACCGAGCCCCCGCCGCGTGCGCCGAGCGGGCTCGCCGAACTCGACCGCGTGCTGGGCGGGGGCCTCGTGCCGGGCTCCGCGATTCTTGTCGCGGGGGACCCCGGGATCGGCAAATCGACGCTTCTGCTGCAGGCCGCGGCACGGCTCGCGGCGGCCGGGCGGCGCGTCCTGTATATCACCGGCGAGGAAGCGATCGAGCAGGTGCGGCTGCGGGCGCTCCGCCTCGGCCTGTCCGGCGTACCGCTGGAACTCGCCGCCGCGATCGACGTGCGGGACATCGCGGCGAGCCTGGACGCGGCGTCCGATGCCGCGCTGGTCGTCATCGACAGCATCCAGACGATGTGGCTCGAAAATATCGACAGCGCGCCCGGCACGGTCACGCAGGTCCGCGCCTGCAGCTTCGAGCTGATCCGGCTCGCGAAGACGCGCGGCTTCGCGATCGTCCTGGTTGGCCATGTCACGAAGGAGGGTGCCATCGCCGGCCCGCGCGTGCTCGAGCACATGGTCGATGCGGTGCTCTATTTCGAAGGCGACCGCGGCCATCAGTTCCGCATCCTGCGTGGCGTGAAGAACCGCTACGGCGCGACCGATGAGATCGGCGTGTTCGAGATGACCGACCGGGGTCTCGCCGAGGTCGCCAACCCGTCGGCGTTGTTCCTCGCCGAGCGGCGCGGAAACGTCTCGGGCAGCGCGGTGTTCGCGGGTCTGGAGGGAACGCGCCCGGTGCTCGTGGAGATCCAGTGCCTGCTCGCGCCCAACCCGGGCGGCGCGCCACGGCGGAGCGTCATCGGCTGGGATCCCGGGCGGCTCAACATGCTGCTCGCCGTGCTGGAGACGCGCTGCGGGCTGCGGCTCGCGGCCAGCGACGTCTATCTCAATGTCGCCGGGGGCTTGCGGATCGCGGAACCGGCCGCCGATCTTGCGGTCGCGGCGGCGCTGACGTCCGCCGCGTGCGATCTGCCAGCCGACCCGGGCACCGTGTTCTTCGGCGAGGTCGGCCTCTCCGGCGAAATCCGCCAGGTTGCGCAGGCGGAGGCGCGGCTGAAGGAAGCGGCCAAGCTCGGCTTCACCTGTGCCTGCCTGCCACGGCGGGTCGCGCGGGGAAACCGCCCGACCACAGCACCGGACGTGATCCGACTCGACGAGATCGGGCACCTCAGCGATCTCGTCGCCAAGTTCGGGAACAAGCCTGCCGCGCGCGCGCAAACGCCGGCGCTGCGGAATGCCGGATAGAAGAGGTGAACTGGGTCGATCTCGTCGTGATCGCGATTGTGGTGTTCTCGGCGCTGCTCGCGTTCATGCGCGGATTCGTCCGCGAGTTGCTGGGCATCGGCGCATGGATCGGCGCGGCGGCGTGGGCGCTCACGACCGGACCGATCGTGCAGCCGCGGTTCGAGGAGTGGATCGGCAATCCCGACATCGCGACGCCCGCCGCGTACGGCGCGATGTTTCTTGCAGCGCTGATCTTCATCTCGATCATCGCCAACATCATTGGCGGCGTGGTGCGCGGCTCTCTCCTCGGCGGCATTGACCGCACGCTGGGGGTGGTATTCGGCCTCGTCCGGGGTGCGGCGCTCGTCATCGCCGCCTATATCCTGTGCGGAATGGTGATCGAGACCGACCGCTGGCCGGAGCCCGTGCTGCAAGCCCGTACACTGCCGATCGCATACCAGGGGGCGATGTGGGTCACCGGTTTCCTGCCGGCAACCTATCGGCCCCGCATCTACCCGCCGCCACCCGCGCGCGAAACGCGGGCGGCCGATCTGTTGCACGCCAACCCGCAAGGCCGCGCCGTCGGCCGGCCGTGACGGGAGGAGAGCCGAGATGGACCGTACGAGACAGGGCGATGACGACAAGCTGCACGAGGAATGCGGCGTCTTCGGGGTTTGGAACCAGACTGACGCCGCCGCCGTGGTGGCGCTCGGCCTGCACGCGCTGCAGCATCGCGGCCAGGAAGCGACCGGCATCGTCAGCTACGACGGCAGCCGCTTCCACTCCCATCGCGGCCTCGGCCTGGTCGGCGACAATTTCGGCGACGCCCGCGTCATCGCTTCGCTACCCGGAATGCGCGCGGTCGGCCACAATCGCTACGCCACCACCGGCGATACGGTGCTGCGCAACGTGCAGCCGCTCTATGCCGATTTCGAGTTCGGCGGCTTCGCGGTCGCGCACAATGGCAATCTCACCAACGCCACCACGCTTCGCCGCAGCCTCGTCCGCCGCGGCTGCCTGTTCCAGTCGACGACTGACAGCGAGGTGTTCATCCACCTCATCGCGATCAGCCTTTACTCCACCGTCGTCGACCGGTTGATCGACGCGCTGAAGCAGGTCGTCGGCGCCTATTCCCTCATTGCGCTATCGAACGACGCGCTGATGGGCGTGCGCGATCCGCTCGGCGTGCGACCGCTGATCCTGGGCCGCATTCCCGGCGGGGAGACGAATGGCGGCTGGGTGCTCGCGAGCGAGACCTGTGCGCTCGACATCGTGGGCGCGGAGTTCGTGCGCGACGTCGAGCCGGGCGAGATCGTCGTCATCAATGACCAGGGCGTGCGCAGCATCAAGCCGTTCAGCAAATCGGCGCCGCGCTTCTGCGTGTTCGAATACATCTATTTCGCCCGGCCCGACTCCGTCGTCGAAGGCACGCCGGTCTATGCCGCGCGCAAACGCATCGGCGCCGAGCTCGCCCGGGAGAGCCATGTCCCCGCCGACGTGATCGTGCCGGTGCCGGATTCGGGCGTGCCTGCCGCGATGGGCTACGCGGCCGAGGCAGGCGTGCCGTTCGAACTCGGAATCATCCGCAACCACTATGTCGGCCGCACCTTCATCGAGCCCACCGACAGCATTCGGAATCTCGGGGTGAAGCTGAAGCATTCCGCCAACAAGCCGATGCTGGAAGGCAAGCGCGTCATCCTGGTCGATGACTCGATCGTCCGCGGGACGACGTCGCGCAAGATCGTCGAGATGGTGCGCGGCGCCGGCGCGGCCGAGGTTCACATGCGGATCTCCTCGCCGCCGACGACGCATTCCTGTTTCTACGGCATCGACACGCCGGAGCGCGGCAAGCTGCTCGCGGCGCGCCACGACGTGGAGGAAATGGCGCATCTGATCGGTGCCGACACGCTCGCCTTCATCTCGATCGACGGGCTGTATCGCGCGCTCGACCAGCAGCGCCGCGATCCCGCCTCGCCGCAATATTGCGACGCGTGCTTCACGGGCGAGTACCCGATCCCGGTGCCGGATCTCGGCGACAACGACAACCGGCAGCTGAGCCTGCTGTCGGAGCACCATTGAGCGACGCGAAGCGGATCGCGCTCGTCACGGGCGCGAGCCGCGGGATCGGCGCCGCCGTCGCCCGCGAGCTCGCGCGCCAGGGCCTCCACGTCGTCATCACCGCCCGCACGCAAGGCGGGCTGGAGGCGGTGGATGACGCGATCCGTGCCGATGGAGGAACGGCGACGCTGTTGCCGCTCGACATCGCCGACGGCGCCGCGCTCGACTCGCTCGGTCCGAGCCTGTTCAGCCGCTTCGGCCGGCTCGACGTTCTCGTCTCCAATGCCGGCGTTCTCGGCAAGCTGACGCCGGTGCCGCATATCATGCCGAAGGACTGGGACGAGGTCCTCGCGGTGAACGTCAGCGCTGCCTGGCGCCTGATCCGAAGCTGCGGCCCCCTGCTGCTCGCGGGACCCGCCGGACGCGCGGTGTTCGTCACGAGCGGGATCGCTCGCAAGCCGACCGCTTATTGGGGCCCGTACGGATCGACCAAGGCGGCACTGGAACATCTCGTGCTGACGTGGGCCGAGGAGACGCGGAAGACGAAGCTTCGCGTCAACCTGTTCTCGCCCGGCGTCGTCCGCACCCGCATGCGTGCGGAAGCGATGCCCGGCGAGGATCCCTCGTCGCTCGCCACACCCGAAGACGTTGCGCCGAAGCTCGCCAGGCTCTGCCGCACGGAAGAGATGCGGCACGCCGAAATCGTTAACCCGCAAACAGCCTAAGCGGCCCATCTCCGCCGCGCTCCCTCTCCCCGCCCGGGAAGAGGGTCGGGTGATGGGTGGTCCCGCCACCGCGCCGGACATCCCCGCAAGGTTTGACTCCCAGCGGGCTCGCTGCTTGCCTGCCCGCAAGAAACCGACCGGACGCGCCCGCCGATGGACCCTGCCGCCCGCCGCCCGCTCGGCCGCACCCCCGTCCGCGTGACGCAGCTCGGTTTCGGCGCAGGTCCGATTGCCGGCACCCGTGTGCGCGTCTCCGAACCGGACGCCTATGCCACGATCGCCGCCGCCTATCAGGGGGGCGTGCGCTATTTCGACACGGCACCCTATTACGGATACGGAAGATCCGAACTCCGCCTGGGCGCCGGCTTGCGCGAGCATCCGCGGGACGAGATCGTCATCTCCAGCAAGATCGGCCGCTGGATGAGACCCAGGCCGGACGATCTCGAAGTGCCGGAGTTCCGCACCGGCAGCCTCGATTTCTTCCCGACCTTCGACTATTCGTACGACGGCGTGCACCGCTCCTTGGAGCAGACGCTGCTGCGCCTCGGCCTCAACCACGTCGACATTCTCTATGTCCACGACGTCGATTTCTGGACCACGCGCGACCGCGACCTCCTCGAGCAGCGTTTTCGCGAGGTCATGTCCGGCGCCCACAAGGCGCTCGTCGGCTTGCGCGCAGCCGGCGTGATCGGCGCCTTCGGTCTCGGCCTGAACGAAGCCGACACCGCCGCCCGCTTCGTCCGCGCCGGCGACTTTGACTGCGTGTTGCTCGCCGGCCGCTACACGCTTCTCGAGCAGGGCGCGCTCGCGGATTTCATGCCGCTCTGCGAGCAGCGCAAAATCGGCGTCGTCATCGGCGGCCCGCTCAACTCCGGCATCCTCGCGACCGGTCCGGTTCAGGGCGCGCTCTACAACTACGCTCCGCCGCCGCCGGAGATCGCCGACCGCGTACGCCGGATCGCGGCAGCCTGCGAGCGGCACAATGTCGAGATGCCCGCGGCCGCGTTGCAATTTCCCTTGGCGCACCCCGCTGTCGCCTCGGTCATCCCCGGTGCGGCGAGTGCGGATGAGCAACGCCAAAACGTCGCGCTGTTCAAGCGGCCGATCCCGCCGGAGCTATGGGTAGAACTCCGTTCGGAAGGCCTCCTCGACCCCGCCGCCCCTATCCCGGAATAACGTGGGATGAAATGCGCTTGCGCATTCCACCTCACAATCAGAACAGCGACATCTGCATCTCCGCCATCCCCGCCTTCTGATCGGCCGGTGCCACGAACTGCGTACAGTCGAGCTCATGCCGTTCCGTCAGGCCGAGCGCCCGCGAGGCCCGGTCGAAACGGCTCGCGAGTAGGTTGGCGTATGGACCAGTGCCGGCGAACCGCTTGCCGAACCGCGGGTCATTGAGCGCGCCGGATCGGGTCTCCCTGACGAGCTCGAGCACGCGGCGCGCACGATCCGGGAAGTTCGTGTGCAGCCAATCCTCGAAAATCTGCTTGAGTTCGTGTGGCAACCTCAGCAGCACGTAACCCGCCGACCGCGCCCCCGCTTTCACGGCAGCCTCAAGAATGCGCTCCAGTTCCGCGTCGTTCATTCCCGGAATCATCGGCGCCGCGAGAATGCCGACCGGCACCTTCGCCGCCGCGAGCGCGGCAACGGCTTGCAGGCGCCGCGGCGGAGTCGCGGCCCGAGGCTCCATCACCCGGGCGAGCTTCGGGTCAAGCGTCGTGATCGAGAGGTGAACGCGCACGAGGTTGCGTCGCGCGAGTGACTGCAGGATGTCGAGATCGCGAAGCACCCCTGCTGATTTTGTGACGATGGAGACCGGATGGTTGCAGCGGTCCATTACCTCGAGCACCGAGCGCGTGAGCTTCAGCGTTCGCTCGACCGGCTGATAGGGGTCGGTGTTGGAGCCGAGCGCCAGCGTGCGCGCGACATAGCCGGGCTTTCGCAGCTCCTTCGTCAGCAGCTCCGCGACATCCGGCTTGAACAGCAGCTTTGTTTCGAAATCCAGCCCCGGCGAGTAACCGAGATAAGCGTGGCTCGGGCGCGCGTAGCAGTACACGCAGCCATGCTCGCAGCCGCGATAAGGATTCACCGCGCGATCGAAGCCGATATCAGGGCTGTCGTTCCAGCTGATGACGCTGCGGCTGGCGTCGCGGATAAGCGTGGTCGACAGCGGCGGGAGGTCGGCGAAATCGGCGGCAATCGTCTCCCACCCGTCATCGAACGGGGCCGCCGACGTCGGCTCGAACCGGTTCGGCGGATTGACCGTAGCGCCCCGGCCGCGCCGCGCGTTCGGCGCGACGGGTATTTCCGGCGCCGGGGCGATCCGGGCGCGTCGCCCTCGGGTGCTGGCAGGAGCCACGTCTGGAGCGCCTGCCCTATCGAGGGCGGCGAGCGCCTCCGGATCGATCTCGCGGGCCAGTTCGCCGGTGAGCTCGGGCCGATGGTGCATCGCGTACGTCCTGTTGTTCACTATCCGTTCGCATGCACTTTGCGGGATCAGGGGATGGTGGTCAAGAACAATAAGAGAACAAGGGCGTGAGGCTCTCCGTCGTGATTCCCGCCCTGGATGGCGGTGCGACGATCGCCGGGACCATCGCGGCAGTATCCGATGAGGCTGACGAGGTGGTGGTCAGCGACGGCGGCAGCACGGACGCCACATGCGCGATCGCGGCCGGGCTGGGCGCCCGATCGATCGTGGCGGCGCGCGGGCGGGGTGAGCAGATCGCGGCCGGTGTCGCGGCGAGCACGGGCGACTGGCTGCTGCTGCTGCATGCCGACACGCGGCTGGATCCTGGGTGGCGCGAGGAGGCGTCCTGGTTCATGGGCGCGAGGTCGGATCGCGCCGCCTATTTCCGATTCGCCCTCGATAGCGCCGACATCCGCGCCCGGCGGATCGAGCAGTTGGTCGCGTGGCGATGCCGTCGCTTCGGGCTTCCATATGGCGATCAGGGCCTGCTGATCTCGCGGTGCCTGCTCGCGCGGCTCGGCGGCGTTCGGCCCTTGCCGCTGATGGAGGATGTCGATCTGGTTCGTCGGATCGGCCGCACGCGGCTCGTCGCGCTGGACTCGCGCGCGGTGACCTCCGCCGCGCGCTGGGAGCGGCAGGGATGGCGGCGTCGTTCGGCGCGCAACCTGCTGTGTCTGACACTGTATTTCGCGGGTGTTCCGCCGCGGGTTCTGCGCAGGCTCTACGGATGAAGGACACCGTCTTCGTGTTCGCGCGTGCGCCGCGGCTCGGCGCCGTCAAGCGCCGTCTGGCGCGCGACATCGGAGAGCGGGCCGCGCTGCGGTTCTATCGGGTGACGCTCGCACGCACGCTGCGGAAGCTCGCGTGCGACCGGCGCTTTCTCACGGTCATCGCGGCAACTCCCGATCGCGCGGTCGCCACGCGCTGGCCGGTGAAGCTGCCGATGGTTGCCCAGGGCGCGGGCGATGTCGGCAGACGCATGGATCGCGCGACGCGGCGGTACCCGCGCGGGCGCGTCGCGGTCGTCGGCAGCGACATCCCCGGCCTGAGTGCCGGCGATGTTGCACGCGCGTTCCGGATGCTAGGTCACGCCCAAGCGTGTATCGCGCCAGCAATGGACGGGGGCTATTGGCTGGTGGCCTTGTCGCCGCGTCGGCCGTCGCGTCCGTTCGCGAACGTCCGCTGGTCGACCGAGTGGGCGCTTGCGGACACGCTTGCGAACTTCAAAGGTCGAACCGTCGCGTTCGGCCGGACGCTGCGCGACGTCGATACCGGCGCTGACCTCGCGGCGCTGCGTCAGCCGTAACGGATGTCGATGACCTCGATCTCTTCGATGCCCTGCGGTGTCCGCAGCTTCACTGCGTCGCCACGCCGCGCGTGCAGCAGCGCACGTGCGATCGGGGATGTCAGCGAAACTTCGCCGCGTGCGAGGTCCGCTTCGTCCACGCCGACGATCGTCACCGTCCGCTCTTCATCGTGCTCGTTGGCGTAGGTGACCCGTGCGCCGAAGAATACCTGGTCGCGCCGTGTCTGCTGCGCCGGGTCGACGATCTCTGCGATCTCGAGGCGTTTCATCAGGAACCGCATGCGGCGATCGATCTCGCGCAATCGCTTCTTGCCGTAGAGATAATCGCCGTTTTCGGACCGGTCGCCGTTTCCCGCAGCCCAGGACACGATCTCCACGATTCGAGGCCGCTCCTGCCGCCGCAGCGCGTCCAGTTCCGCGACAAGGCGTGCGTGTCCGGCCGGTGTCATGTAGTTCTTGCCGCGTGGGAGCGCGGGCGCCGTGGCATCGTCTGTGTCGTCGTCCTCGGCGTTGAAGTCGAGCTCATCCATCGCGGATCAATTCAGTGGCGTTGCGGACGGGGATAGCCTAAGTGCCGCCATGGATTCACGCTGGAACAGGAGGGAAGCGAATGCCGAACATGACCACCACCGCTGAAAAGTTCTTCGAAGCTTGCGAGGCTGGGAAGGGCTGGGAGGCTTGCGCCCCGTATTGCACCGCGAATGCCACGTTCCAAGCGCAGGCTGAGCCGCTCAGCGGCACAAAGACGCTGAAAGACTAGGCGGAGTGGATGAAAGGTATGATCGGCATCATGCCGGACGGCCGCTACGACCTGAAGTCTTTCGCCATCGACGAAGCGCGAAAGAACGTGTCGGTGTTTGCGACGTTCCACGCCACGCATACGGGCGAGGGCGGCCCGTGCCCGCCGACGGGCAAAAGCACCGCGACCGACTACGTGTACGTGATGCATTTCGATGGCGACAAGATCAAGCATATGACGAAGGTCTGGAATGCGGGATATGCGATGAAGGAACTTGGCTGGGCGTGATTCCGGCGCGATCGCATCGTCGCTTCAATCGGCCAACAAATGCTCCTGCAACCGAGGCATCAGCTCCACGAGGTTGCACGGCCGGTAGCGGTTATCGAGCTGCGAGACGAGGATGTCGTCCCACGCGTCCCTGCACGCGCCGGTGCTGCCTGGAACGGCAAACAGATAGGTCCCCCCTGCGACGCCCGCGAGTGCGCGCGATTGCACCGTCGACGTGCCGATCGTCTGATAGCTGAGCATCCGGAACAGTTCACCGAATCCTTCGATCTTCTTCTCGACCACGCGATCGAACGCTTCGGGCGTCACGTCGCGCCCCGTGATCCCGGTGCCGCCGGTGGTGATGACGACGTCGATGTCGGCATCCGCGATCCAGCCGCGAAGTATCGCCTCGATCGCACCTGCGTCGTCGCGCACGATGGCGCGCGCCGCCACACGATGACCGGCAGCCACAATTCGCGCGGCGAGCGTGTCGCCCGACGTGTCGTTCGCTGCGGTGCGCGTGTCCGACACCGTCAGCACTGCGATGTTGACGGCGATGAATGTTCGCGATTGATCGATGCCGGCCATGGCGCGCGTCCTCAATGCAGGCGTGCGATCGCCTCCTGCACGCGACCGCGCGGGTGGTAATGCGGCCAAGCGCCGGCGGCGAGTTCGTCGAGGCTCGGCATCGGCAGGTGCATCCGCCTCGCGTAGATCCAGGTGTATGTCAACACGCGCGGCACATAGAGGCGCGTTTCGTCGGCCGGGATCGCTTCGAGATAGAGCAACGGGTCGTCATTATCCCGGATGATGGACGCCCATTTCGCTACGCTTCCCGGACCGGCGTTGTAGCTCGCGATGGTTCGGATGAGATCGCCGCCTGTGGCGTCGAGCTTGGCCAGGTAATCGACGTAGCGCTGGCCGACATCGAGGTTGAACTCCGGATCGCCGAGCAGCGAACGCCGCGACACCCGAGTGGACAGCACGAGGCTCGCGGTCTCCGGCATCACCTGCATGACGCCGAGCGCACCGCTGGATGAAACCATCGAGGTCGTGAACTCCGATTCAGCGCGCGCAATCCCGTACAGCATCGCGGGGTCGATCTTGAACCCGCCGTCGGGTCGAATGCGCGGAATCGGAAACCGCGTCGCTTCGCGCGGGCGTCCGTCCGCTGCCTGCACGAGATCGGCGAGCTGCGCGGCGGTCTCGGAGAGCCCTGCCTCTTCTGCGACCAGCATGATCGCGCGGCCGAGCGCTGGACGATGCGACGCTTCCGGCCACAATGTCCGAAGCTCGGCTTCGGCTCGATCGGGTTCGCCGATCTGCAGGAGGGCGAAGGCGCGCACGCCGGCGGGGAACGACATGATGGCGTCGACGTCTGCGGTGCCGAGGATCTCACGATCTCCCCGCCCGCCCGGCGCGGCGCCGAAGTCCAGACCCAGCGCGCGACGCGCGAGGAACCCGTAGAATGTGTTGGACTCTCCGCTGGCGCGTGTCATCCACGGCACGTATCCCGCCGGGTCGCCGTTATGCAGATGGGCGCGCGCGGCCCAGAACGCGGCGGCCGCCTTCAATGCCGGGGTGGTCAGCTCCGCCCGCCAAGCCGCCTGGAACATCGGCATGGCGAGATCGGGACGGTTCATCCTCCATGCCGCGAGGCCCGCCTGATAGCCGGCAATGGCGGCGTCGCGGCAGCCGTCGTGCGGCATGCGGCCGCAGGTGTTCGCGCCCGGCGCGGCCACGTCGTAGGCCTCCTGGTCGCGATTCAGGGTGAACAGGATTTGGGCCGCCTCGCCGCGGAGCTGGCCGACGTAGTCCCGGCTCGGGCTGCGCATCCGCGCGAGAAGACGGCCGGCCGCGCCGGATTTGCCGGTGCGCGCCTCGTCCCATACCGTCCGGTCGATCCCGTAGCTGCGGTGGAGTGCGATCGTCGGGGGGGCGCTCTCCTCCGGAACGGGGACGGGTTCCGCCGCGCCCACTGCTTCGGCGACGGGGAGCGGCGGCGGCGGGGATGCGCCGCGGGGGAGACGCGCGATCAGGAGCGAACGGATGGCCGGCGCATCCGGTAGGTCGGCGTAGGCGGCGAACCAGGCGCCGAGCTCGTTCGCATTCGGCTTGGAGAAGCGGCCGAGATAGCGGTCGGCCAGAACGTGGCCAAGCATCGCGCGCCCAAGCTCGAGACCACCGACCTCGAGCGAGAGGTCGATGTCGGCGCTCGCGTCCGCGGCCGCTTTAAGGTCGCCATGGCGCTGGAGGCTGAAGATCCGGCGCAGCCGGTCGGCTACCGCCGTCGGCAACGGGCGGGGCAACGGCACGCCCGCGCCGCCAGGCAGCGCGAGGCGTGGGACCGCCATCGCGGTGTCCTCGGCGCCCGGCGGAACGCCGGCATGTGCCTCGTCGAAGACGACCCCCGTGAGAAGTGCGGCACTGGCGAGAAATGCCCGTGCGGCAGGGAGCCGGCGGAGCGAAAGACCAAGCATCGCGCCGCGCCATACAGGCGATGCTCAATCAGGGGCAAGCATTATTCTAAGCAATCGAGAGCTGCGGGGAGTAAGAAGCCCCCTTTTCTGTGGCTTGCGGGCAGATTTTCTCGATCACGTTCCCGACAGGTCGGCTTCGAGCGTCCGTTTTAGCAGAATCAAATCGGTCCACATATCGCGCTTCGCGCCCGGAGTACGCAAGAGATAGGCCGGATGCAGCATCGGCAATGCCGGCAACGGTTCGTCGAGGCCGGGGACGCGCGCCTCCACCCACTTCCCGCGCATGCGCCGGATACCGGCATTCCCGCCCAGCACCGAGCGCGCGGCAAGCGCACCGAGCAGGACGAGGCGGCGTGGGCGGGCGAGGGCGATATGCCGAAACAGGAAGGGCAGGCAGATCAGCACTTCAGCATCGGTCGGATTGCGGTTCCCTGGTGGGCGCCAAGGGATGAGGTTGGTGATCAGAAACTTGGTCCGGTCCAGACCAATCGTGGCGAGCATCCGGTCAAGAAACTGCCCCGACGACCCGACGAACGGCTTGCCGGAGAGGTCTTCCTCGGCGCCGGGTGCCTCGCCGACGAACATAAGTTCCGCGCCGGGGTTGCCGTCGGCAAACACCAGATTGGTCGCTGTGGCCGCGAGCGAGCAACCTTCGAACGAGCCGAGCGCCGCGCGCAGCTCCTGAAGGCTGCGGGCGGCCGCCGCCACCTCGTCAGCGCGCACGGCGGCGGCTGGGCGGGCGCCTTTCGCCGCGGCGGTGGCCACAAGCGAGGGCGACCGCTCGACGAGCGCCGGAGCGGGCCGCGTCATCGCCTGCCGCCGCGTCCGGTCGACCGGCGCCTCGCCGAGCGCCTCGTCGGCGCCCCATTCGAGTTGTAGCCGCAGCGTCTCCAGTGCGACCTGCCGCTCCGTCGCCGCTTCCATGCTCACCCTCCGTGCGGACTGCGTTGGCATCCGGCCGCAGCCTTTCTAACGTGCCCTGCCTCCCATGTCAGAGCGGGGGCCGGGAGCACGAATGTCGGACAATGCGGCGCGCGAGACCATGGAGTTCGACGTTGTCATCATCGGGGCCGGGCCGTCGGGCCTCGCCGCGGCGATCCGGGTGAAGCAGCTGGCGCCCGACGCGACTGTATGTGTGGTCGAGAAGGGCGGCGAGGTCGGTGCCCATATCCTCTCCGGTGCGGTGATCGAGCCGCGTGCGCTGGACGAGCTGCTGCCCGACTGGCGCGAGCGCGGCGCGCCCCTGACCACGCCGGCGCGTGAGGATCGCTTCCTCTATCTTACGCCGACGCGCGCCTACCGGCTGCCAACGCCACCGCAGATGCACAACGACGGCAACTATGTCGTCTCGCTTGGAAACGTCTGTCGCTGGCTCGGCCAGGAGGCGGAGGCGCTTGGCATCGAGATCTACCCGGGCTTCGCGGCCGCCGGGACGCTGGAGGAGGGCGGGCGCGTGGTCGGTGTTGCGACCGGCGACATGGGGATCGGGCGCGACGGCGAGCCGACCGCCAACTACCA
>DATAPS010000456.1:0-5638 GCA_036265085.1 Acetobacteraceae bacterium
AACGCGGACCGCGCTACTGCTTTGTCCGAGGGCCGGAACGGCAGCAAGCGCGAATAGCGCTCCGATGATCGTGGATCTGAAATGCATCGCCCGTCTCCTCCTCGTGATTGCGGCGCGCGCTTGGGATGCGGGCCGGCCAAAGTCTCGGTTTGTTCTAAGCACGCGTCACGTGCGCCGATACCGCCAGCCACGTGCCGCCGCGCCGAGCCCAAACGTCGGTGTAGCGGCCCTGCCGCTCCCCGTCCGCGCCATGGTAGCGGGTGCGCGCGTGGATGATCGCCACATCGCCGAGCACGCGGATCAGCACATCCTCGGCGATGAGCCCGGTGATCGTGACCGGCCGCGCGGTCTGCTCGAGAAACTGCGCGCGATCGACGAGCGTCCCGTCGGGATTCGAGCAGAGGAAATCGTCCGCGAGAATTTCATCGAAGCGGCGCACATCCCCGTTCTGCACCGACGCGATGTAGTCGCGATTGAGCGCGGTGAGCGCCTCGATATCGGCCTGCGCAGGCGTGTTCGCCGCCATCTTCTGCCCTCCCGGCCACTCGGCTCGGAAGAAACTATCATCTCCTGAGCGGCCGCGCCCTTCCCTCGCCCGCAGCGTTGCGATGATGGACTGACGGCATCGCCCGGGCCTACACCGTTCCCTGTCCGGATCGCACCGACCCGGATGGAGGTACGGGGGGCCGCTCGGCATGGTTGCCACGATCGCGCCGCAGTGTCGCCGGATGCGCTGGATGCTGCTGGCGCCGGTGCTGATCGCGGGGCTCACGGTTGCGACGGCCGCGGACGCGCAGGACGCGGCCGCATTGCGCGGCGAGGGCGTGCCCTTCCTCATCCGCTTCCACGGCTCGATCCGCGGGCTGAAGCCCGGCGCGCCGGTCGAGGTGCAGGGCATCCGCATCGGCGAGGTCCGCAACGTCGGTGTCGAATATGCGGCGGACAGCAACAGCTTCGTCGCCCCCGTCGAGATCACCGTCTTCCCCAGCCAGTTCCCCGCCGCCGGCCCGCATCCGCGCGGTGCCGACGAAACCTACGCGGCGGCGGATGCGCTGGTGCGGCGCGGGCTGCGCGCGGTGATCGCGGACACGCTGTTCTCCGGCGGCGATGCGACGATCGCGCTGGTGATGGAGCAGAACGCGGCCGCCGCGACGCTGGATCGCACCGGGCCGGTGCCGGAGATTCCGCCGGGGAAGGCGGTGCGCGAGCTGGTGCTGGAGAAGCTGCAGCCACTGATCGACAAGCTCGCCGACGCGCCGATCGATCAGGCGTTCGCCAATATCGAAGCGTCCACCGATGCGCTGAAGGCGCTGGTCACCGGGCCCGAGCTGCGCGGGGCGCTGGAGGCGATGCGTGGGGCGGCGGATGACCTGCGCACCACGGTGGACCGCCTCGGCGGCCGCAGCGACGCGGTGCTGGCGAGCGTCGGCCGCACGATCGACCAGACCGGCCAGACGCTCGCCTCGCTCGACCGTCAGGTCGGCGACCGCTCGCCGCTGCTCGCCGATCTGCGCGAGGCGATCCGCGAGCTCGGCGGGGCGGCGCGGTCGATGCGGCTGCTGGCGGAATATCTGGAACGCAATCCGGCGGCGCTGGTCACCGGCAAGTCGGACAACCGGCGATGAGGCGGCTCCTCGCACTCGCGCTGGCGCTGGCGGCGGCGGGCTGCGGTTCGCCGGCGACGAAGCTGTTCGATCTCTCACCCGCGCATCCGCCCGCGGCGGCAGGGACGGCGGGACCGCGGCGCGGGCCGGTGATCTATGTCGATCCGGTCAAGGTCGCCGGCTATTTCGACCGCACGCAGATGGTGATCCGCACGGATGACGGCCGCGTCTCGCTGCACGAATTCGAGGTGTGGAGCGATCCGCCGGCGGAGCTCATCGCGCGCGCCGTGGTGGACGATCTCGCCCAGCGCTTCGGCAACGACACGGTGATGGCCACACCCGCGCCGAGCTACGCGATGGCGGATTTCCGCGTGCAGATCGACGTGCTGCGCTTCGACGTCGACGAGCATGGGGCGGCGGTGCTGGACGCCCGCTGGACGCTGGTGGCCGGACGCGCCGACAAGCTCGTGGCGACGCGGCGGGAGCGGGTCGAGACGCATGTCGCCGATCCCACCGATCCGTCGCAGCGGGTGACGGCGCTGCGGGCGGCGGTGGCGGAGCTGTCGGCGCGGATCGGCGATGCGGTCGCGGGCGCGCGGGCGTCAGCGGGATAGGCGAAGGCGCGGGTCCAGCAAATCCCGCAGCCCATCTCCCAGCAGGTTCAGCCCGAGCACCGCGAGCGTGATCGCAGCGCCCGGAAAGATCGCCAGCAGCGGCGCGCGATAGATGAAGGTCTGTGCGTCGTTCAGCATCTTCCCCCAGCTCGGATACGGCGGCTGCGTGCCGAGCCCGACATAGGACAGCCCCGCATCGGCGATGATCGCGAGCGCGAACTGGATCGTCACCTGCACCAGCAGCACCGCGGCAACGTTGGGCAGCACGTCGCGCACCGCGATCGCGACGTCGCGCTTGCCGATCGCGCGCGCCGCCACCACGAAATCGCGCTGCCAGATCGCGCGCGACGCGCCGCGGGCGACGCGTGTGAAGACGGGGACGTTGAAGATGCCGATCGCGATCATCGCGTTCACCGCCCCCGGTCCGGCCAGCGCGGTGATCATCACCGCGGTCAGCAGCGCGGGGAAAGCAAACGCGAGATCGGTGGTGCGCGAGACCACATCGTCGATCCAGCCTTCGCGCGCCGCCGCGAGGCTGCCGAGCGGGACGCCGATGCCCGCGCCGATCACCACCGCGATGACGGCGACCGCGAGCGTGTTCGCCGCCCCCGTCATGATCATCGAGAGGACGTCGCGGCCGAACGGGTCGGTTCCGAGCGGATGCGCCGCAGTGGGCGCGGCGAGCTTGTGCAGGATGTCGATCGCGGTCGGCGGATAAGGCGTCCACACCAGCGACAGCAGCGCGACGCCGAGCATCAGCGCGCTGAGGACGGCGCCGATCAGCAGATTCGGCTTCATCACGCCGGCTTGGCGAGGCGCGGGTCGAGCGCCGCGTAGAGCAGGTCGACTGCGAAATTGACGACGATCACCGCGGCGGCGAGCAGCACGACGAGATCCTGGACGACGATGAGGTCACGCCCCGCGATCGCCTGGAAGACGAGCCGGCCGAGGCCAGGCAGCGTGAAGACATTCTCGATGATGACGGTGCCGGCGATCAGGAAGGACAATTGCAGCCCGAGGATCGTCACCACCGGGATCAGCGCGTTCGGGACGGCGTGGCGCCAGAGCGCGGCGCGACCGCTGAGACCCTTCGCACGGGCCATGCGGACATAATCCTCGCCGAGCGTCTCCAGCACCGCCGAGCGGGTGACGCGGGCCAGAATCGCGGCTTCCGGCAGCGCGAGCGCGAGCGCGGGCAGCAGGAGGGTGCGCAAGGCGGGCCACGCCCCCTGCCCCCAGCCGACGAAGCCGCTCGCGGGCAGCCAAGCGAGGCGGACGGAGAACAGCAGGATCAGCAGCAGGCCGAGCCAGAAATTCGGAATGGCGAGCCCGATCTGCGCCGCCCCCATCGTCGCCGCATCCGCCGCCCTCCCCCGCCGCGCCGCCGCCAGCACGCCGGCGGGAATGCCGATCGCGGTCGACAGCACGATCGCCATCAGCGCAAGCGGCACGCTGACCGCGAGCCGGCTACCGAGCAGTCCCGCGACGGGCACCTGATACGTGTAGCTGACGCCGAGATCGCCGGTGAGCATACCGCCGATCCAGGCGAAGTAGCGCTGCCAGGCGGGAAGATCGAGCCCGAGCTGGTGGCGGACGGCGGCGAGCGTGTCGGGTTGCGCGCTGGTGCCGAGGATGATGGACGCGGGATCGCCGGGCAGCACCTGCATGACGACGAAGACGATGAGCGAGGCGGCAATCAGGCTTGCGACGAGGCCGAGCGTGCGACGGAGGAGGAAGACGCTCATCGGGCGAAGCGCGCCTAGGGCGCCACGTCGCTGAGCGGTTCACTCCGACCAGGAAACGCCGGTCACGTCGTTCGATGGGATCGGGCTGTTCGCCCACAGGCCGTGCAGCTTCGCGTTCCAGATGCCGAGCTTCGGGAACGCGAACAGGAACAAGTTGGGCTCGTCCTGGCTCAGCTTGCGCTGGAGATCGCCGAGCAGCGTTACCTGCGCGGCCGGTTCGACAGCGGCGAGATACTTGTCGTAGAGCGCGTTGTACTCCGCGTTGTGATAATTGAAGTAGTATGCAGGACGTGCATAGATGTCGAGATCGCGCGGCTCGACATGCGCGATGATCGTCATGTCGTAGTCGTAGCGCTTGAACACCTGGTCGAGCCACTGCGCCCACTCGATCGGCACCAGCTTCACGGTGACGCCGACATTCGCCAGCATCGCCGCGATCACCTCGCCGCTGCGGCGTGCGTAGGAGGGGGGCGGCAGCATCATGGTAAACGTGGTGCCCGGGGGGATGCCCGCGTCGGCAAGGTCTTTCTTCGCCTTCGCCGGATCGAAGGGATAGGCGCCGACGAGATCGATATAACCAGGATCGCCGGGGATGAAGTGCGAACCGATCGGCTTGCCATAAGCCGACATCGCGCCGTCGATGACTTGCTTGCGGTCGATGGCCTCGATCAGCGCACGGCGAACGCGCACGTCGTCGAACGGTTTGCGGGCTTCGTTGAGAGAGACGATGACCTTGCCTTCGGTGGTGCCGATATCGACGGTGAAGCGCTTGTCGCTGCGGAACTGGTCGATCGCCTCCGGCGCGGGAAAGTTGGAGTAGGCGTCGATGTCGCCCGCCATCATTGCGGCGGTCGCGGCGGATGGGTCCGCGATGAAGCGGAACGTCACCGCCGAGAGCGCCGGCTTCGAACCCCAGTAATCCACATTGCGTACGAGCTCGACGCGGTCGCCGCGCACCCAGTTCTTGAAACGGAACGGCCCGGTGCCGACCGGGTTGGTCTTGTTGGTGCCAGCGGTGGCCGGCGAGATCATCGCGGCGTCCGCCCAGCCCATGTTGAACAGGAAGTTGGCACTGGGCCGCTTCAGCGTGACGACCGCGGTGGCGGGATCGGGGCACGCAGTTGCGGCGATATCGGCGAACAGCGGCTTCTGCGCGTTGGTGCTGTCGGGCGCGACGGCGCGGTCGTAGGAGAACTTCACGACGCTGCAATCGAACGGAGCGCCGTCGTGGAATTTGACGCCCTGGCGGAGCTTGAACGTGTAGGTCTTGCCGTCGGGCGAGACGGTCCAGCTCTCCGCGAGCCCGGGGACGACGTCGCCTTTCTCGTTGATGCGCGTGAGGCTCTCGAACAGGTTGGCGTAGACGATCTCGCGGATCGCAGCGGCGGCGCCGCCGGTCGGATCGAGCACCGGCGGCTCGAGCTGCATGCCGAGGGCAAGCGTGTCTTTCGCCTGCGCGGCGCCGGCAAGCAGCGACGCGGCTGCGAGGGCGGCGACTGTAATCCGGAGCATGGGTCTCGTCCTGGTGCGTGGAGGCCGGAGTTTGCGTCGGCGTCGCGGGCGAAACAAGCGCGGCCGGCTTGTGCAAGAAAGCCCTCCCCCTTGCGGGGGGGCTGGGCGGGGGAGCCGCGGGCGAGATTCCGGGGCGTCTCCCCCTCCCCCAACCCCCCTCCCG
>DATAPS010000457.1:0-7295 GCA_036265085.1 Acetobacteraceae bacterium
CGCTTCGCCGTCGTCATCTGCTCCAGACCGTACTCGGCTTCGCCGGCGCCGGTCTGGTCGGCCTCCCTCGGATCGCCCACGCTGCGGGGAAGCCCGGGCCGGACGTTCCCGCCACCCTCGTCGCGGCGGCGAAGAAGGAAGGGCAGATCAACGTCATCACGCTCCCGCGTGACTGGGCGAACTGGGGCACGACGATGGATCGCTTCCAGGAGCTCTACGGGGTCAAGCTGGACGATGCCAACCCGGATGGCAGCTCGGCCGAGGAGCTGCAGGCGATCCGCAGCCTCAAGAGCCAGTCCCGGGCGCCCGACGTGGTCGACGTCGGTCCGTCCTTCGCGTTGGCAGGCGTGAAGGAGAAGCTGTTCGCGCCCTACAAGGTGAAATACTGGAACGAGATTCCGAGCGACGTGAAGGATGCATCCGGCTTCTGGTACGGCGACTACTTCGGCGTCGAATGCTTCGCCGTGAACACCGACGTCGCGAAGACAGTCCCGCAGACCTGGGCCGATCTGAAGAAGCCCGAATACAAGGGCATGATCGCAATGAACGGCAACCCGCTCGGCGCGGGCGCCGCATTTGGCGCGGTGTTCGCGGCGGCGCTCGCGAATGGCGGCAGCTACGACAACATCGAGCCGGGGATCAACTTCTTCGGCGAGCTCGCGAAGCTCGGCAACCTGAACCCCGCCGTTGCCACGCCGGCGAGCCTGATCGCCGGCCAGACCCCGATCGTCATCAACTGGGACTATCTGAGCCTCGGCTACAAGAAGCAGGCGCAGGGGAAGGCGAAGATCGAGGTCCTCGTGCCGCGGGAGGCGCCGCCGTTCGGCAATTTCTATTGCCAGGCGATCAGCGCCTACGCGCCGCATCCCGGGACCGCGAAGCTCTGGATGGAATACGTCTATTCCGACGAGGGTCAGCTCAACTTCCTCGGCGGCTACGCGCATCCCATCCGTTTCAACGCGCTCGTCGCCGCGGGCAAAGTGCCGCAGGAGATGCTGGCCTCGCTGCCGCCGGCCGACGCCTACAAGAACGTCAAGTTCGCGACCCAGGAGCAGTCGGCGAAGGCGCAAGCCGCGTTGAAGGACCTGTGGCCGCGGGTGGTCAAAATCTGAGGTGTCGGGGGTCGGGAGCCGGGCGGACAACACGCCGCTCCTGACCCCTGCCGCCGCGCGCCTGCGCCCCGCCTTCGGGCGCGTGCTGCCGTGGCTGTGCATCGGTGCATTCTTCGCCTTCGCCGCCGCTTTCATGCTCGCGCCGACGATCATGCTGGCGATCCAGTCGGTGATGGACGACGGCGCATTCACGCTCGACTTCATCAGCAGCCTCGGCGAATACCGCTATCGCGTCGCGTTCGAGAACTCGCTGGTGCTGTCGGTCGCTTCCGCGACGGTGGGCGTGCTGGCCGGCGCGCCGATCGCCCATGCGGTCATCAAGCCCGGCGCGCCGCGCTGGCTCCGCTCCGCGGTCACCAGCTTCTCGGCCGTCGCCGCCAATTTCGCGGGCGTACCGCTCGCCTTTGCGTTCATCTCGACGCTCGGCTCGCTCGGGCTGCTCACGCGTCTGCTGAAGCAGGCCGGCATCGACATCTACGCACTGGGCTTCAGCCTCTATTCGATCACGGGCCTGACGCTGACCTACTCGTATTTCCAGGTCCCGCTGATGGTCATCATCGTGACACCCGCCTTCGAGGCGCTGCGGCCCTCCTGGCGCGAGGCGGCGGAGAGCATGGGGGCGTCGTCCTGGCAGTATTGGCGGATGGTCGGGCTGCCGGTGCTCGCGCCGTCGCTGCTGTCGGGCTGGATCCTGCTGTTCGGCAGCGCCTTTTCCGCCTACGCCACCGCCTATGCGCTCACGTCAGGCAATATCGGTCTCGTCACGACCGAGATCAGCAACGTGCTCTCCGGCAACGTGATGGCCTCGCCGCAGACCGGCGCCGCGCTTTCCGTCGGCATGATCGTGGTGATGGTCGCCGTGCTCGCCGTCAGCGCCGGCCTCGCCCAGCGCGCGGCACGATGGATGCCGCACCGATGAACCGGCTGGGCGTCGGCAGCGCGATCGTCCTGCTGCTCGCGGCGATCTACTTTTTCGTCCCGCTCGCGATGACCGTCGCGTTCAGCCTGTGGGAAGGCGGTAGCCGCTACGGCCTGGCGAGCTATCACGTGCTGCTTCATCGCGCGGAGCTCGGCAGCGCACTGGTGCTCTCGATCGAGCTCGCGGTGGCGACGGCGGCGGCGCTGGTCGTCCTGCTGCTGCCGGCGATGATCTTCATGAATCTCTACGCGCCGCGTCTGCGTCCGGCGTTCGAGTTCATCGCGTCGCTGCCCTTCGTCGTTCCGGCGATCGCGCTCGTTGCCGGCCTGACGGCGCTGTTCACCGGGCCGGACTGGCTCGTCGGCAGCCCGTTCTATCTCGTCATTCCATACTTCTTCCTGGCGCTTCCGTATGCTTATCGCGCGCTCGACGTCGGGATCCGCGCGCTCGATCTGACGACGCTGACGGAAGCCGGGCAGAGCCTCGGCGCGAGCCTGTGGCAGATCATTGGGCTCGTGGTGCTGCCCAACCTCCGCTCCGCGCTGATCGGCAGCCTGTTGCTCACTCTTGCAGTCATCATCGGCGAGTTCACCTTCGCCAACGTGCTGCTGTTCGACACCTTCGCCGTCATCATGAACCAGATCGGCCAGCATGAGGCGACCGAGGCGGCGGCGCTCTCGGTCATGGCATTCCTGCTGACCTGGGCTGCGATGGCCGGCGTGCTGATCGTCGGCCGCGGGCGGGCGCAGGTCGGGGGAGCACGCTGATGGCGACGGTTTCGGTCCAGCAGGTCAGCAAATCCTATAGCGGCCGCGAGGTGCTGGCCCGGCTCGATCTCGACATGACCGACGGCGAGCTGATCTGCCTGCTCGGCCCGAGCGGCTGCGGCAAGACGACGCTGCTTCGGATCATCGCTGGCTTCATCAGGCCGGACTCGGGGATGGTGCACGTCGCCGGCGCGGACGTGACGAATCTGCCGCCGGCCGCCCGCCGCATGGGTATGGTGTTCCAGGCCTACAGCCTGTTCCCGAACATGTCTGCGCTCGACAACGTCCGTTTCGGCCCGCGCGTCGCGGGCGTTGCGCGCGACGAACAGGTCTCGCGCGCGAAACGCCTGCTCGATCTCGTCGGACTTGCCGAGCACGCGGCGAAATATCCGCATCAGCTCTCGGGTGGCCAGCAACAGCGGGTGGCGCTCGCGCGCGCTCTCGCGGTGCAGCCGCAGGTGCTGCTGCTCGACGAGCCGCTATCGGCACTCGACGCGAAGGTGCGGGCACAGCTGCGCGAGGAAATCCGCCGCATCCAGCGCGAGACCGGCATCACGACCGTCCTCGTCACGCACGACCAGGAGGAGGCGCTGTCGATGTCCGACCGCGTCGCGGTGATGAACGCCGGGCGGCTGTTGCAGGTGGCGACGCCCGCCGCGATCTACCGCGAACCGGCGGATGCCTTCGTTGCGCGGTTCATCGGCGCGGCGGCGGTCCTGCCGGGCGTGGCGGCGGACGGTCATGTCCATGTCGACACGATCGCGCTGCCCGCGCGTGCGGCGTCGGCGCATCCCGTGGGTCATCCCGTCGAGGTCTTCATCCGGCCGGAACATGTCCGGCTCGAAGCGATGAACGGCCACGTGCCGCCGGGCGCGCTGGCCGCCGATGTGCGCGAGACGACGTTCTTCGGGTCGCTGACGCGGGTGAGGCTGGCGCTCCTCGACCTCCCGCAGGCAGACAGCATCTGGGCGGATCTGCCAAGCGAGCGCGCCGACGCCTTCAGGCCGGGGGCGCGCGTCTTCGCGAGCTGGGATGCGGGCGCGCCGCGCGTCCTGGCGCGGGAAAATATCCGCGAATAAACGCAGTCCTCGACCCGTCTCTCTCCTCGCCAACACGGAGAGAACAAATGGCCGAACTCAAAAGCCGCCGCGCGGCGCTGGAATGCATGCTCTGGGCCGGAACCGGCGTGGTCTGGACAGTGGCAGGCGGTATCCCGCGCGGCCGCCTGATCGGAACCGCCGAAGCCGCCACAAGGGACTTCAGCTTCGTGCAGATCAGCGACAGCCATATCGGCTTCTCGCACGATCCGAACATGGACGTTCCCGGCACGCTGAAGTCGGGCATCGACCTGCTGAAAGCGATGCCGAAGCGCCCGTCGCTGATGCTGCACACCGGCGACGTCAGCCACCTCTCGAAGCCGTCCGAGTTCGACACCGCCGCGCAGATCATCGGAACCGCCGGCTTCGAGACACATTACGTGCCGGGCGAGCACGACGTGCTGATCGACGAGACCGCACCGTTCATCGAGCGGTTCCAGAAGGGCGTGAAGCAGGGTAACGCCGGCGGCGCCTACTACAGTTTCGACAACAGCGGCGTACACTTCATCGGCCTCAACAACGTCAGCAACCTGAAGGCGGGCGGCCTCGGCCAGCTCGGCGACGCGCAGCTCGCGTGGCTGCAGGACGACGTGAGCGGACGTTCCGCGAGCCAGCCGATCGTGGTGTTCGCACATATCCCGCTCTGGACGGTCTACGCGCCCTGGGGCTGGGGCACCGACGACAGCGCGCGCGCGCTCGCGCTGCTGTCGCGTTTCGGGTCGGTCACGGTGCTGAACGGCCATATCCATCAGGTGCTGCAGAAGGTCGAGGGCAAGGTCGCATTCCACACCGCGCGCTCGACGGCGTTTCCGCAGCCCGCGCCTGGCACCGCGCCGAGCGCGGGCCCGATGAAGGTCGATCCGGGACAGCTCCGCTCCGTGCTCGGGGTCGCCAGCATCACCGTGGTCCCGACGGACGCGCATCTCGCGATCATCGATACGCCGCTCGCCTGACGGAGGCCGCCATGCGCACGCATCTGACTCGCCGCGGCGTCGTCGCGGCGACCGCGGCCGGACTTGGCCTTGCTCTGATCACCGTCAGAGCGAAAGCCGCCGCTAACGCGAGCGTCACGATCGACAACTTTACCTTCTCGCCGCAGACACTGACTGTGGCCGCCGGCACGAAAGTGACGTTCACCAATCAGGACGACATCCCGCATACCATCACGAGCGACGCCTCCCCGCCGCTGTTCAAGAGCCCGCCACTCGATACCGACGACACGTTCGCGTTCACTTTTGCGACCCCTGGCACATACGCGTATTTCTGCTCCCTCCATCCGCACATGCAGGGCAGCGTGATCGTGCAATGACCAGGGCGGATACAGATGGATGACGCGCGCGACTCCGCAGCGTTCGCGCGTGTCATCCTGCCGCACCTCGATGCCGCGTACAATCTCGCGCGGTGGCTCCTGCGCGACGGCGATGTCGCGCAGGATGTCGTGCACGATGCGATGCTGCGGGCGATGACATATTTCGCCGGATATCGCGGCGGCGATGCGCGCGCCTGGCTGATGCAGATCGTCCGGACCACAGCCTATGACCGCATGGCGAAGCGCCGCGATTCGCGCGAAGTGCCGATAGAGCCCGAGCCCGTGCATGAACCCGTCGATCCGGCCGACGACCCCGAAGATGCGCTGGTACGGGTGCAGGCGCACGACACGCTCGCAAAGGCCCTGGATGCGCTGCCGGTGGAGCTGAGGGAATGCGTGGTCCTCAGGGAGTTGGAGGAGATGTCCTATCGTGACATCGCACGGGTTACCGGCGTGCCTATCGGAACCGTGATGTCGCGGCTTTGGCGTGCCCGTCGCGAACTGCTGCGATGGGGGCAAGCGAGGTGTGCGGGATGACCTGCGAAGGTCGCGAACTGCTGATCCAGGCGGAGGTCGACGGCGAGCTCGACGTCGCGAGCGCTGCCGAATTGGCAGCACACATCGAGACATGTCCCGAATGCGCGGCGCTGCACGCGCAACTCGTTGCATTGTCCCGTCGGTTGCGCGAGGAGATCGGCCGGGCGGAAGCGCCGGCTGCGCTTCGGGAGACATTGACGGCCCGCTTCGCGCCGATCGCGCCGGCGCCGATCGCGATGCCCGCACGGCGCCTCGCCCCCAGACGGTTCGTGCCCGTGCTCGGCTTCGCCGGCGGTTTCGCGTTGGCGGCCGCGGTGATGCTCGCGATCTTGCCGGGCGACACCGGCTTGGAGAACGAACTGATCGCCGATCACGTCCGCGCGCTGCAACCCGGACATCTCATGGATGTTGCTTCAAGCGATCAGCACACCGTCAAACCCTGGTTCAACGGCAAGCTCGATTACGCGCCGCCGGTGAAAGACCTCGCCGCTGCTGGCTTTCCGCTGCTCGGCGGCAGGTTGGACGCCGTGGGGAACCGGACTGTCGGCGTGATGGTCTATCGCAGCGACAAGCATCTCATCGACCTGTTCGTCTGGCCCGCCGCCGCGATCGGCGATGTGCCGACGGGGAGCCATGACGGATTCCACGTCGTCGGATGGTCGGAGGACGGGATGGTGTTCCGCGCCGTCTCCGACGTCGAAGCCGGCAAGCTCGCCGATTTCGCGCGGCAATGGCGCAGCGCATCCTAGTCTAACTGCGTAGCTGTAAGCGCCTGAGCGACTGTATAGGGGGTGGGTGCGGCGGTCGGAGCCTCGGCTTCCAGCCCAATGGCAACTGGTGGAGCTTCCGCGGGCATTCCTGCGCGTGCGCCTGAGCCTGCCGGAAGTCCATAACTGTCGCGCCGCCCTCCGGGCCGCCGCGCATGCCCTTGCGGTAGCTCGAGCGCTAATCCGCCCTCAATACCGCGCCGGTAGAAATCGCGGCGAACGGTCAACCAGTCCCGGGCTGCCCGCCTCGTAATCTCTGCGTGGTCGGTGCTGCGGCTCGAGGGGCGCGGTCACGCTCTCGCGGCACCGACGCTCCACGGCATCTCTTTCGCTTCAGTCAGGCGATCGGTGCTACGATTTTCGTGACTCTGGCGCACGAGGCGACGGCGCAGAACGGCTTAGCGAAACGCGACCGGGCCCGTCGCAGGTGGGGGAATGCGGAATAACTTGCCGGTAAAAGGGAATCGCCGATCGGGACCTGAGTGGCTGGGCGAGGACGGCGCTCCGGCCGCCGCCATCGAGGCGAAACCGATCCGCAGGCGTCGATTACTGACCGCGCTGGCAGAGGCGGAATGCTGCCTTCTCACCCTGATCTGTGCGCCGGCCGGTGCCGGCAAGACGACGCTCGCATTGGAGTGGATGGAGCAATTGCGCGCCTCCGGCAATGTGGTGTCCCGGGTAACGCTCAGCGCCGACGACAATGAGCCCGTGCGCTTCGTCACACGGCTCACCCGTGCCCTGCAGACAGCGGTCCCGGAGACAGCGCCGGCGCTGATTGCCATCACCG
>DATAPS010000458.1:0-3919 GCA_036265085.1 Acetobacteraceae bacterium
GCGAGCCTGGTGCACGACCTGATCAAGCCGCAGGAATTCACCAGGCAGATCGCCTTCAACTGCATCCCGCACATCGACCGCTTCATGGACGACGGCTCGACCAAGGAGGAGTGGAAGATGGCGGTCGAGACCAGGAAGATCCTCGACCCCGACATCGCCGTGATCGCCACCTGCGTGCGCGTGCCGGTGTTCATCGGCCACGCGGAGGCGGTGCACGTGGAGTTCCACAATCCCGTGACCGTCGCAGACGCCCGCGCCGCATTGCGGGATGCGCCGGGAGTTCAGGTACTCGATCAGCGCGAGGACGGCGGCTACATCACGCCGCTGGAGTGCCAGGGCGAGGACGCCACGTTCGTCAGCCGGATCCGCAAGGACCCGACCGTCGAGAACGGCCTCGCGATGTGGGTCGTCAGCGACAACCTGCGGAAAGGGGCGGCGCTGAACGCGGTGCAGATCGCCGAGACACTGGTCGCGCAAGGCGCGCTCGCCCGGCCGGCCGCGTAGCCCCACTTATTCACGCGCCGGGCGCCGCTCGCGCGTCGGAGATGGCCTGGATCTGGCTGGCCGCGGCCGGCGCGTGCGAGGTCGCGTGGGTGGTGCTGCTGAAGCTGACCGACGGGTTTTCACGCCTGGGATGGAGTGCTTTGACGGTCGCCATCCTGGGTGTGAGCTTCTATTGCATGTCCCAGGCGCTCCGGACGCTGCCGATGGGGACGGTCTATGCGGTATGGACCGGCATCGGCACGGCAGGGGCAATGTTATGGGGCATAACAATCGCTGGCGAGCCGGCCACCGCGCTGCGCATCGCGTGTGTTCTGCTGATCCTGGCAGGGGTGGCGGGGTTGCGGCTTGGCTGATGGCGCATGACAATCATGCGCGATACGGAATGGGGCGGTACGGAGTGGCGGGACTGAGATGACGGAAGCGCGCGATGCCCTGATGGTCGGCCGGACCTCCGACGGCCGGCTGGTGCAGCGGCCGATATCCCCGCATCTCCAGATCTATAAGTGGCCGATCTCGATGGCCGGCTCGATCCTGCATCGCGCCACCGGCATCGCGCTCTCGGTCGGGACCTTGTTATTGGTGTGGTTTCTCGTCGCGGCCGCTTCGTCGGATCGCGCCTATGCCAACGTATCGGGCTTCATCCACTCGTTCATCGGCGTGATCTTGCTGCTCGGGTGGATTGCGGCGCTCTGGTACCATTTCTTCGCCGGCATCCGGCATCTCGCCTGGGATGTCGGCTACGGTTTCAGCAAGCCAGATACGGATCGGAATACCTATATCATCCTGGGCGCGACCGGCGTGTTCACGCTGGTGACCTGGATCGTCCTCTTCACGCGCCTCTAGGAGCCGTCGATGTCGGAAACCGCGAAGGCGTCCGCGATCAAGAACGCGACCGGCCCGCGCGTGGAGGTCATGCGCACGCAGCTCGGGCGCGTGCGGGGGCTCGGGGCTGCCAGGCACGGCACCGAGGCGTGGTGGGCGGAACGGCTCACCTCGCTCGCGCTGATCCCGCTGACGCTTTGGTTCGTCTACGCGGCGCAACACTTCGCCGGGCATCCGCGCGCCGATGTCGCGCATTGGATCGCGAGCCCGGTCAACGCCACCCTGATGTTGGCGCTCGTGATCGCAACGTTCTACCACATGCAGCTGGGTTTGCAGGTGGTGATCGAGGACTACATCCACCGCGAGCCTGCGCGCGTGGCGTCGCTGCTGGCGAACAAGGCCGTCGCGTTCCTGCTCGGCCTTGCCGCGGTGATCGCCACACTCAAGCTCGCTTTCACCGGATAGAGAAGCCGCACCATGAATGCGATCACGATGCCCTCCGCCCGGGCCTACAACGTGGTGGATCACACCTACGACGTCGTGGTGGTGGGCGCGGGCGGCGCGGGGCTGCGCGCGACGCTCGGCATCGGCGCGGCGGGCCTGAAAACCGCCTGCATCACCAAGGTGTTCCCGACCCGTAGCCATACGGTCGCGGCCCAGGGCGGCATCGGCGCGGCGCTCGGCAACATGGGCGAGGACGACTGGCGCTGGCACATGTACGACACCGTGAAGGGGTCCGACTGGCTCGGCGACCAGGACGCGATCGAATACATGTGCCGGGAGGCGATCCCGGCGATCTACGAACTCGAGCATTACGGCGTGCCATTCAGCCGCACCGAAGATGGCCGGATCTATCAGCGCCCATTCGGTGGCCACATGGTCGAGTATGGGAAGGCGCCCGCATTGCGCGCCTGCGCCGCCGCGGACCGCACGGGCCACGCGATCCTGCATACGCTCTATCAGCAGAGCCTGAAGCATGAGGTCGAGTTCTTCGTCGAGTATTTCGCGCTCGACCTGATCATGGACGACGAGGGCGTTTGCCGCGGCGTGATGGCGTGGTGCCTCGAGGACGGCACGATCCATCGCTTTCGCGCGCAGTCGGTGGTGCTCGCGACCGGCGGCTACGGACGCGCCTATCTTTCCTGCACCTCGGCGCACACCTGCACCGGCGACGGTAACGGCATGGTGCTGCGCGCCGGATTGCCGTGCCAGGACATGGAATTTGTGCAGTTCCATCCGACGGGGATCTTCCCGGCGGGCTGCCTGATTACCGAAGGCGCGCGCGGCGAGGGCGGCTACCTCACCAATTCCGAAGGCGAGCGCTTCATGGAACGCTACGCGCCGACCGCGAAGGATCTCGCGAGCCGCGACGTGGTGTCCCGCTCAATGACGCTGGAGATCAACGCCGGGCGCGGCTGTGGGCCGAACAAGGATCACATCCTGCTCCATCTGGAGCATCTCGGCGCCGACCTCCTGCACGAGCGGTTGCCGGGGATTTCCGAGACGGCGCGCGTGTTTGCGGGCGTCGACGTCACGAAGGAGCCGATCCCGGTGCTGCCGACTGTGCACTACAACATGGGCGGCATCCCGACGAACTACCGGACCGAGGTGCTCCGCCCGACCAAGGACGATCCCGACGCGACCGTGCGCGGGCTGATGGCGATCGGCGAGGCGGCCTGCGTTTCGGTGCACGGCGCCAACCGGCTCGGCACCAATTCCCTGCTTGATCTCGTCGTGTTCGGCCGCGCCGCCGCGCATCATGCCGCCGAGACGATCAAGCCCGATGCGGCGCAGGCGCCGTTGCCGCCGAAGGCCGGCGAGGCGGCGCTCGAGCGGCTCGATCAAACGCGGTACGCGAAGGGCGGGACCAAGGTCGCCGATCTTCGGCTCGAGCTGCAGCGCACGATGCAGGCGCACGCGGCCGTGTTCCGCAACAGCGAGAGTATGACGAAGGGCGTCGAGCGCATGCGGGAGGTCTGGGGCGGCATGTCCGACATGTCGGTCTCCGACCACAGCATGGTCTGGAACAGCGATCTCGTGGAAGCGCTGGAGCTGCGGAACCTGATGGGCAACGCGATGACGACGATGGTCGGCGCGGAAGCCCGCAAGGAAAGCCGCGGCGCCCAGGCGCATGACGACTACCCGGAACGTGACGATGTGCACTGGCTGAAGCACACGCTGGCATGGTGCAACGATGCGGGCGACGTGGCGCTCGACTATCGGCCGGTGCGGATGCAGACGTTGACCAATGAGGTGTCTGTGTTTCCGCCGAAGAAGCGGGTTTATTGACCGGAGCAGGGGATGAGCGGCGCTGGCGCGGTCTATGAGAGCGACTTCTACGCATGGTCGTGCGAGCAGGCGCGGCTGCTGCGAGAAGCGCGAACTGATCAGCTCCACTTCTGCATGAGTGCCGTCGGCCGGGCCATCCGTCCGCCGCGCCCGCCCAACTATTCAGACGGCGCCGACGCGCGCCTGCACGAGGACGAGACATGGCCGAGTTCACGCTCCCGGCGAATAGCCGCGTCAAACCGGGCAAGACCTTCGATGCGCCAGCGGGTGCGAAACGCGTCAAGTCGTTCAGGATCTACCGCTG
>DATAPS010000459.1:0-7934 GCA_036265085.1 Acetobacteraceae bacterium
GTGACGAACCCAACGGTCAAATAGAATCGCCGCACAATCTCGCTAATGACCGTCCCGAGATGCCAGTTCTGATCCACGCAATAAAGCAGCAGATGCGTCCCCGCGTAGCACGCCGTCGTCACCCCCAGGACACGCCGCAACAGCACGACGCGCCGCCAGTCCAGCACGACGCGGGCCGGCGCGACCGCCAGCGTGATGAGAAGAAATCGCACGGCCCAATGGCCCGTCTCATGGATCGCCTCGGTGATTGGGCGGCTGCCGAGTGTTCCGGTCGCGAGCCCGACCGCTGTACCAAGACCGGGCAACAGGACCAGCACGAGCGTGACGGTCTTCAGCCACGAGAACTTGCCCGCGGGATCGCGCCAGAGCGCGGTCCGGCGCGGCACCGCCGGCCGGCGCGCGCGCCGCGCGGCAGCAACCGAGGCGCTCATGGGGTCAGGTTTCTGGCCGGGGGCACCGCCGGCGCCATGAGCTTCGCGTATTCGGGCGGGATCGCGAAAACGCTTGCGTTGATGGAGCCGTACTGGACCGAACGAG
Organism: Acetobacteraceae bacterium; assembly: GCA_036265085.1. Classification (GTDB taxonomy): domain Bacteria; phylum Pseudomonadota; class Alphaproteobacteria; order Acetobacterales; family Acetobacteraceae; genus DATAPS01. Next base: position 538 of record DATAPS010000459.1, read on the forward strand.
CCTCGATCAGAACACGGCCCGCCGCGACCGCGCGCAGAAGTACGCCATCGGCGGTGAGACAGGCCACCGCTGGTTCGCCTGCGGCGTCGCGCGTCTCCCAGTCGGTACAGGAAAACCCAGCCACCATGCTCCCGCCTCGCTTCGTGAACCGGGCCGTCGACGGGACGCCGGGCGCGAGCCCCGCACCGGAGGCGTCCATCTCCAATACGGTCCGCTGGCTCGGGCGAATCGTGTCCAGGCGGTGGCTTTTATAATTCATCACGAAGTAGAGATCCGGCGATGGCGGATCGAGCCGCATGACACCGGGCTCGACCGACCACCGCATGCGCTGCTGTAGCGGCGGCGCACCAGGCGGGCTGCCAGGCGGAACCGCCGCGTACGTCACGTCCACATCGCGCGTCGGCATGGTCACAGGACGCTCGTCCGCGCCGCAGGTGCTCGCGCCGGCCGCCAGGAGGGCGGCGGCGATGACCGAACGCCTCACTGGGGTATCCGGAGCCGCGACGGGAGCCGATCCGGAAGTGACAGGCGCATCGCGCCCTGCGGCGGCTTGAACAGCGCGGCGGGCTGCGCCGCATAGGTCACGTCGGTCGCGCGGATCTCTCCGCTCGCGCCACGCGCGTCGCCGCCTTGCGCCTGTAGGATGACGCCGTCCGGGGTCACGCAGGCCGTCCCGCTACCGCGCGGCGCCGCGACGCCCCAGCGGGTACATGGCCGTCCGGCGACCACGGATTGGCCCTCGCGCGTGAAGCGGGCGCCGCTATTCGGGAGGAAAGTGCCGGCGAGCGAATTGCCGATCGTCACTTCGAAATATACCTTCCCCTGCGGCAAGACCCAGTCGGCCCAGCCTGCTCCCACGTGGTAAATGAGCGCCCCGCGATCCGCCGAGTCCACCCTGATATCGCCTGCTGCAGTGATGTGCGCCGTCACGCTCGGCGGCAGGCCGGGCTGAGTCGCAGTGAGCTGATATGTGATCGTCACGTCGCGCGTGGGCAGGTAACGCGGCTGCTCTTGGGCGGATCCGGCGCCTGCGGCGGCAACGAGGATCAGGGCAGCGAGCGGAAGCGGCGGACGCATATCGATCTCCGGGTATTCACAGCAGGTTGCGTCCCGGGGGCGACCGGTCAAGTGAACGCGCGGTCAGCTTCCCGGCACACCTTATAGCAGATGCCAAGGCGCTTGGCCGGACGCTCGCGCCGGCTCGGAGCAGTCCGAGTTCCTCTGTTGCGCCTATCGGAACGTCACGCTTCGGGGCTGCGAAACTCGGTCGCCCTCCAGGACATGCCGGTCGAGGCGTTCACTCCGCCGGGGCGGAGTGCGGCTTGGTGCGGAAGCTGATTGCGATCCGGTTATATGCGTTCATCAGCCCCACCGCGATCGTGAGGTCGGTCAGCTCTTTCTCGTCGAATACTTGGCGCGCGGCGGCATATTCCTCGTCGGGCACCCCGGTTTCCGCGACCTGCGTGACGGTCTCGGCCCAGCGCAGGGCCGCTCGCTCGCGATCGGAGAAAAACGATCCGCCCTCAGGCCAGACCGGCACGAGGATGAGCTTATCGACCGCCACGCCGTCCTTGAGGAGATCGTGGGAATGCTCGTCGGTGCAGTACCCGCATCCGTTGATTTGCGAGACGCGCAGATAGACCAGATCGATCAGCGTCTTCGGCAATCCACTTTGCGCGATGTATGCGTGCACGCCGGCCAGAGCGCGCATGCCGGCAGGCGAGGATTTCACGTAATCTTGGCGCTGCGGCATCGCGATACCTTTTGGCTACGATGAATGACGGGAAGGTATCAGCTCGGCATTCATCTCGTCGAACCGAAGCAGCCGACCCGCGTTCGCCAGCCCCGCCAGCGTGCTCGCGTTGTGCAGCAACGCCGCCACGATCGCGCCCTCTGTCCCGAGTGCTCCCACTGCCGCCAGCGCCACGAGCATCCCCGTCCAGCCCAGCCCCATGGCGACGTTCACATGGATCGTCCGCCGGCACCGCCGCGACAGCCGGATGCAGGTCCCGAGCCGCCGCAGATCGCTCGTCATCAGCACGAGATCGGCCGACGCCAGCGCCACGTCCGTGCCCTGCGCCCCCATCGCGATTCCGACCGCTCCAGCCTTCAGCGCGAGGCTATCATTGATGCCGTCGCCCACTACCAGGGGCACGTGCCCGGCCGAAATCTCGGCACGCACCCTGTGCATCTTCTGCTCGGGCGTCGCTTCAGCCGAGACTTCGTCGATCCCGACCTGGCCGGCCACCCTGCCGGCCACGCTGCCCCGATCGCCGGTCAGCAGGATCTGCCGCTGCAATCCGAGGGTCCGCAGCTCGGCCAACGACGAAACTGCTTCGGGCCGCGGCTGGTCCGCGAACAAGAGCCAGCCGAGGAAACGCGCGCCGAGCGCCACACCCGCGATCGGCCCGTCATGCGCGGGTGGCGGTGGGATCATCATGCCGAGGCGGGCGAACAGTTCCGGCCGTCCGAACGCCACGCGCTCGCCGCGCAATGACGCGGTCAGGCCGAGGCCGCCCGTCTCGCGGATGTCGTCGAACGTCGCCCGCTCCGCCACCGGCACGAGATCGGCCGCTGCGCGGCTCACCGGATGGCTGCTCGCCGCGCCGAGGCTCGCGGCGAGATAGGGCGGCAGGTCGGGCTCGATCCCCTCGGCGGGCTCGACGGCGATGACGCGAAGCGCGCCGGTGGTGATCGTGCCGGTCTTGTCGAACACGACGCAGGAGACGTCGGCGAGGCGTTCGAGGAAGCCGGTGCCCTTGATGAGAATGCCGTGCCGCGCCGCGACCGCGATGGCGGCGATCGCGGTCGAGGGGGCGGCGAGAACCAGCGCGCAGGGGCAGGATGCCACCAGCACAGCCAACATCGCCTCGGTGTCGGCGCTCGCGAACCACGTCCCTGCCGCGATTGTCAGCACCAGCGCGAGATAGCGGCCCGCATGGCGGTCGAGCAGGCGCGTGACAGGGGGCTTCGCGGATTCCGCCTCGCGCATCAGCGCGATGATCCGGCCAAGCGTCGTCTCGTGCCCGACGCGCGTCAGCACGATTTCCAGATAACCGTCGGTATTGAGCGCGCCGGCCAGTGCCGGGTCGCCCTCGGCCACTTCCACGGGCACGCTCTCCCCCGTCAGCGATGCCATGTCGAGGCTCGCGCGCCCGCGCCGGATAGTGCCGTCGGCGGCGATGCGGTCGCCCGCGCGCACCTCGATCACGTCGCATTCGCGCAAGCGGCTGGCGGATACGACGCTGACGCTGCCGTCGGGTGCGAGCAGCCGCGCGCCTTCGTCCGTCAGGCGGCTGAGCGCACGGATCGCCTCCTGCGAGCCGATGAGGCTCCGCTCCTCCAGGACGTGACCGAGGATCATCACGATCGGCAGGACTGCCGCCGTCATCAGGTCCCCGGATGCCCAGGCGGCGATCATCGCGACCGCGATCAGCCGGTCGGTGATACCGTGCAGGCTCGGATGCCGCAGGCTCTCCCATGCCGCCGCCAATACCGGAACGGCCACAAGCACCGCCGCTGCGCCCGCCACCAAATCGGCGAGCTGGGCATCGCCGGGGATCAGGAACCGCCAGCCGACTGCGACGGCGAGCAGGCAGCCAGCGGCGAGCGCGATGGTGAGCTGCACCGCGAGGGTGAATCGCTCGGTGCGGGCGATCAGGGGCGCGGAGAGCGGCGCGTCGAGGGCGATGCTCGTCATCTGCGTTCGGCCGGGAGGATGAGGCGCGGGCCAGGGCGGGCGTCGACGGTGAGGACCTGCCCGACCTGGGCGACGATCGCACCGATACGCTCCCGGTAGAGTTGGCCCGGCAGATCAGGCGTCGCGTTCCGGGCCAGCGCGAGCACCGTGTCGGCATGGGTGCGGGCAGCGGCGATGCGCTCGGCAGCCTGGGCGCGGGCTTCGGCGAGCAGACGGTCGCGCTCGCGGTCGGCGTCCTGGGCGCGGCGGGTGGCGTCGGTGCGAGCGTTGGCGAGGGCTTGGTCGGCCATCTGCGTGGCGGTGAGGACGCTGTCGAACGCGGCCTTGGCGGCGGGCGCGAGGGCGGCGGTGAGGTCGACGCGGGCGACCGCGACGCCGAGTTCCGCATCCGAACGCACCCGGCGGTTGATCTCGGCGAGCAGGGCGGCGCGGAGCCGGGCCGAGGCGACGGGGCGGGCGGCGCCGCGCGTTTGGTCGACGACGAGGAAATCGTCAAGCGGGCTCCGCGAGGCGATCGTGACTGCGGACGCGCGAAAGATCCGGTTGAGCGCCGGCGCGATATGCGGCTCGGCCAGCATGTAGGCGACCGGATCGGTCAGTTGATAGGTCAGCTCCGCATCCAGTAGGACTGCCCCGCCATCGGCGGTCAGATAGACCCCAGCCGCACCCGCCTCGGCGGTTTTGGGCGCGGCGGCCTGGGCAGCCCGGGCGGCATCGCGCAAGGCGGGACGCTCGGCAGAGGCCGGGTCGAGCCCCGCGGGACGGGGCAGTGGTGCGATGGAAAGGCCGAGCTGACGGTCCGGGCCTGGGAGCAGCACCACCTCGTCAATCGGGTGCGGGAGGGCGAGGACGAGGCCGGAGGAGCGGATGTCGGCGACGCGGCCGAAGCGGAGCACGACGGCGGTGGCGTCCGGCGGGACCTGACGGATGTTGGAGCCGAGCCAAAGGGCCGCGAGGGCGAGCGTCCCGGCGACGACGAGCTTGTAAGCGATGCCCGCGGATTGAAGGAGCGGGCTGCTCACTCGGGCGGTCCTTTGACGAGCACGTCGAAGGGCGCGGCGTCGGTGCGGAGCACGAGGCGGGTGTTGGCGCCCAAGACGGTGCCGAGCGTATCGAGGGAACGCAGAAGCACATAGAGCGTCGGGTCGGATTCGTAGGCGCGGGCATGGATCTCGGCCGCCTGCTGCTGCGCTGCGGCCTGGATCCCTGCAGCTTCGGTCTTGGCGGACGCGATCGTCACGCGTGCGTCACGCTCGGCGTCGGAGCGGATCGCGGCGGCTGCCCTCAGACCATCGGTCGTGACCTGGGCCGCAACCACCTCCCGCTCGGCCCTCATGCGGGCGACGGTGGCGGCGAGGGTTTCCGCCGGCAGGCCGAGTCGTTCAATTCCGACCTGGGTGATTGTTATGCCGTATACCTGTTGCACGCGCGGCGCGACCTGCTGCTCCAGGTTGGCTTCGAACGCGGCGATCGCATTGTGCGCAGGGTCGCTGTTGACGAGATCGGCCAAATCGAAACTGCTCGCGGTCACCTGCAGCGCAGCAGCGACGAGGCTGCGGATCTGGCGGGCGGCTTCGTCGGGATTGTTGCGGACGGTCCGGACGAATTGCCGCACCGGCTCCGGTGCGTCGGGCACGCGCCATGCGACATAGGCCTGAACGAGCACGCGCAATCCGTCGCGTGTGCCGACGTCCTGCTGGCCGGTGGAGGTTGTGCGGGTGCGGAGGTCGATAGGGATCGTCGCCTCGAGCGGCATCGGCCACTTCCAGGCGAGGCCGGGCTTGGTGAGCACCGCGACGGGATCGCCGAAGCGGGTCACGACGACGGCCTCGCCCGCACTCACCATGACCGCACAGGCGAAGAGGACGGCCGCGAGGGCGATGACCCCAGCGACGCCGAAGCGCAGCGCGGTCCGCGCGCGCCCGGCCGATACGTCTGCTTCATCATGATCAGCGGCGTGATCGTGATGATCGTTTCCGCGCGCGTGGCTATGGAACATCGGTCAGTCCGGATCCTCCGGCGTTGACGCCGCCTGCCCGGCGAGCGGGCGCAGGTCGATGACGGGACCGGTTGCGGCGTCGGCAAGGCGGTGGTCGACGATGGTGAGCGACGCGCTGGCGAGCGCGGCCGCGATGTCGGCGAAGTAGCGTTCCAGGCGGAAGGCGGTCCCACCTGCGCGGTCCGCCGCGCGGTCGGCGTCGAACCGCACCGCATCGGTGTGCGCCGTCTGCACTGTTTCCGCTGCGGCTGCGACGGCCGTCGTGACGAGGCGGTGCGCCTCCTGCTGTGACTGGTTCAGCGTGGCGCGGGCGCGGCCCTGCTCACGGGCGATGGCGCTCTGCGATTCGATCGCGGCCGCCTGCACGGCGTGGTAGGCCGCTGCGGCGCCCGCCGGGGGATGCACGGCCTCGATCGCGACGTCCAGCACCTCGATGCCGGTCGCCAGCGGGGCGATGTCGGTGGTGAGCGCCCGCCGGATGGTCTCCGATAGGGTTTCGCGCCGCTCCCCGAGGACCGCGTCGAGCGTGCGGGCGGCGAAGAAGCGGGCGAGGACGCGGCCGGTCGCCTCCCGCAACAGCGCCTCGGGATCGGCGGTGTCGTAGACGGCGCGGCGGGCATCCTCATCGCCGAGGCCGATCCGCCAGAGCACGCGGACATCGGCGTCGACGATCTGGAATCCCTGCCGCCCCTGCGTCTCGCTCGCGATCAGGAAGGCGGCCTCGCCGGGATGCGGCCGGTCCCAGAGACGGTCGGCGGTGGGCGGGGGCGGCGCTTCGGCTGGGAAGCGATCCGCCCCCACATCGCCCACGCCGAGCACCAACTCGCGGATCGTGCCGCCGTCGACGCGCCGCACGCGGCCGAGCGGCCACGGGAGCACGAGATGTAGGCCGGCATTCAGCACCGATGCCGGTGCGCCGAGACGCTCGTAGACGGCGCGCTGGTCGATCGGCAGCGCGACCACCCCGCTCAATCCCCAGCAAAGCAGGGCGGTCAGGAGCAGCGCGGGGAACGCGGCAGCACGGAGATAGCGGAGCGCCCAGCTGCGCGCGAAGTCGATGCCAAGTTGCGAGTGCAGCGCTCCGGCGAGACCATGGCGGCCAAATGAGCCGGCGAGCAGGGCCGCGAGCAAGCTCGTCAACGGGGCACGCGCGTCCGCCACATGGGCAGGCGGCGGCAGGAAGAGCTGGCCGAGAGCGCGGGCGGCGAGCTCGATCCCGGCCAGCGCGAGGAAAACGCAGCCGATCTGCGCGCCCCAGGACGCCCAGTCGAAGCCCACGCCGATCCCGGCCACAACAACAGCCGCGAGCGGCAGGAACACCACCGGCAGGAGCATCAGGGCGCGCAGCGGCTGCGCCTCGGGGAGCGCGGCGGTCGAGATTCCAGCGGCCATCCGCTCGGCGACCAGCGTCGGGAATGCGATCGCCAGCAGTGCGGCGGCGACTGTGAGCGCGTCCGCCGGCGCAGGCGCAGCGGGCAGCGGGTGCAAGGCGGCGGCGGCGATCACGGTTGCTGCTGCGAGCAGCGGAACGACGGCGACTTGCACCAACCGCGCGTTGCGGCGGGGCGATGAGGCCGGCGCGTAGCGGAAGCGCTGGATAGAGGAATCAGGCGCGGCTGCGCGGCGCATGCGTTCCATCGCGGCGCACGCGACCACGCCGGTCAGCGCGAGTCCGAGAGAGCCGAGCGCAAGTCCGGC
>DATAPS010000460.1:0-3953 GCA_036265085.1 Acetobacteraceae bacterium
CTGCATCTCCGGCTCGCCCAGCAATTGCACCAGGTTGAGCCCGAACCCCACCGCATCCCCCGGCACCAGCGCCACCAGCCAGCCGAACCGACGCGGCAGCCGCTCATACGGCCTGCGGACCGACGGCTGGCGCGGCGTTGCGCGCGGGCGCGGCGGACGGAGCGTGCCGGCCTGGACGCGGGCGGCGGTGGCGGCGAAGCGGCGGGCGATGCCTCCGAGACGGCATGGATCAGGAACAGCAGCACCTGCGGGATGAAACGATACCGTGCGGCGACCGCGTGGCGCAGCGCGCTCATGATCCACGCGAACCGGCCGATCGCGTCGGGTGGGTAGGGCGGATGCACAATTAGGAATTTACCGCTCACGGATGGTACGGAGTGGAAATGCCGCCCGGCGGCGCGCGGTCGCGCCGTGGCGTTGGTGCTTATGCCCGCTCTACGCCGCGCAGCCCTGCGGCTCGCCGGGCGTTGTCTGTGGCATTGCGGTCGGAGGCGGCGTTCCCGGTGCCACTCTCGTTCACCAAGCTACTGGTCGGCCGCCCGCTGGGGAATCGCGAGTCGGAGGGACGCAAGCTCGGCATATTAACCGGCGTGCCGGCGATGGGCCTCGATGGACTGGGGTCCGCCGCCTACGGCCCCGAGGCGGCACTGACGATCCTGGCGGTCACGGGATCGTCGGGGCTCGGCGCGATCCGGCCGATCACGCTGGTGATCCTGCTGCTGCTCGCAATCCTGTTCTTCTCTTATTGGCAGACGATCGTCGCATATCCGAACAACGGCGGCTCCTACATTGTCGCCAAGGAGAATCTCGGCACGCAAGCAGGCCTCCTTGCCGCGGCGGCGCTGATGCTCGACTACCTGCTGAACGTGTCGGTCGGCATCTCCGCGGGGGTCGGCGCGATGACCTCGGCAATCCCGGCGCTGCATCCCTACACGCTCCCACTCTGCCTCGGCATCCTCGCCGCGATCACCGTCATCAACCTGCGCGGCACGCGGGAGTCGGGGGTTGCCATGGCGGTCCCGGCATATCTGTTCGTGGCCTCTCTGGGCCTCACGCTCGCCTGGGGCTTATATCGCGCGATCGCGGGCGGCGGGCATCCCACGCCCGTCGTCCCGCCGTCCCCGATCCCGCCCGGCGCGGAAGCGGTCACCGCTTGGCTGGTGGTACGTGCGTTTGCGAGCGGCTGCACGGCGATGACCGGCATCGAGGCGGTCAGCAACGGCGTCAGCGCATTCCGCGAACCCCGGGTGAGATATGCCCACCGCACGCTCACGGCGATCGTCGTGATCCTCGGGCTGCTCCTTCTCGGCATCGCCCATGCCGCGCAGGCTTACGGCGTAACGGCGACGGATCAGACCAAGCCCGGCTACCAGAGCGTGGTGTCGCAGATCGTCGGCGCCGTGTACGGGCGCGGCTGGTTCTACTACGTGACGATCGGCAGCGTGCTCGCCGTGCTCTGCCTCTCGGCCAACACCAGCTTCGTAGGGTTTCCCCGGCTCTGCCGTCTCGTCGCCGTGGACGGCTTCCTCCCGCGCCCCTTCGCGGTCGCGGGACGGCGGCTCGTCTATTCGGTCGGCGTTCTGTTCCTCGCGATCGGGGCCGGAGCGCTGCTGATCGCCTTCGGCGGCATCACGGACAGGCTGATTCCGTTGTTCGCCGTGGGCGCGTTCCTGTCCTTCACCCTGTCACAGGCTGGCATGGCGGCGCATTGGCGGACCGCGCTGATCGGCGGGCGCAAGCGGATCGGCCGCGAGGCCGCGGCGATCCGGACGAAGCTCGCGATCAACGGCTTCGGCGCGATGTCGACCGGCGCAGCGCTCGCCGTGATCCTGGCGGCGAAGTTCCTGGAAGGCGCGTGGCTCACGGCCGTGATCGTACCCGGCACGATCGTGCTGCTGCGTGCGGTGCGCCGCAACTATGACGAGATCGACCGGCAAGTGCTGCGCGACCGGCATCGCCGTATCGTGGTCCGGGACACCACGCCGCCGGTCGTTCTCGTGCCGATCAAGCAATGGGACCGGCTCGCCCGCAAGGCGGTCGAATACGCGCTGCGCGTTTCGTCAGACGTGACTGCCCTGCACGTTACCGAGCTCGAGGGACCGGATGCCAAGGAACACGCCCAGCGGCTGCAACGGGACTGGCACGCCTACGTCGAGGGCCCCGCGACGCGCGCTGGCTTGACGCCGCCGCGACTGGAGCTCGTCTACTCCGAATTCCGCAGCATGACGGCGCCGCTGCTGCGCAAGATCCAGGAGGTGCAGCGCCGGTCAGGCGACCGCGTCGTCACGGTGGTCCTGCCGGAGCTGGTCGATGGGCGCTGGTGGGGGTTCGTGATGCATGCCCATCGCCAACGCAAGCTGCGTGGGCACCTGCTGCGCCATGCGCCGAACGTCGTCGTGTCGTCGGTCCCCTGGCAGCTTCAGCCGGCACACCCTGAAGAGGCGATCGCGGAGGAGGAGCCGGTGGAAGCAGCGACTTTAGTCCGAGAGGGATGACCGCTCCCCCCGATCACACCCGCAGCGCGTCCGGGATCGGCAGCCCGAGACGCCGCGGCACGCTCCATTCCTCGCGCACTTCGCGCACGCGACGGAAGCCCGCGCGGAGATAGGTCGGCAGCGCGCGGGGATGGTCGGCGGTGCAGGTGTTGACGGTGAGCGCGTCGGGCTTGCGGGACCATGCCGTGTCGACCGCATGGCGCAGGAAGGCGCCGCCGATCCCGCGGCCGATCATCTGCGGCATCATCCCGAAATAGCTGAGATTCACGAGCGGCCACGGCGTGCCGTCGAGTTCGTAGAAACCGACCGGCTCGCCGTCCTCGTAGAGCACGTAAATTCCGACCCGAGGATCACGCAACAGGGCGGCAAGTTGCCGGTCCGCCATCGTACGGCGGAGCCACCACAGGTAAGGCGCGCCCACCGCGTTGTAAAAGTGGCGATACTGCTCGACCGTGCAGTTGGGCAGCTCGCGGACTTCGATGCCGCCCGGAAACGACGCCGCGGGCGAAGCCGGCGCCTTGTCCATGCGCAGGAACGTCACCGTGACCGCGACGCGGTCGGCCGGCTCCAACACCAAGCTCACCGCCGCACGCCCCGCCCGCGACCGGATCAGTCGTCGAGGAAGCTGCGCAGCTTACGGCTGCGGCTTGGGTGCTTGAGCTTACGCAGCGCCTTCGCCTCGATCTGGCGGATGCGCTCGCGTGTGACGTTGAACTGCTGCCCGACCTCTTCGAGCGTGTGGTCGGTGTTCATACCGATGCCGAACCGCATCCGTAGCACCCGCTCCTCGCGCGGCGTCAGGCTCGACAGCACGCGCGTCGTCGCCTCGCGCAAATTCGCCTGGATCGCCGCATCGAGCGGGATCACCGCCGCCTTGTCCTCGATGAAGTCGCCGAGATGGCTGTCCTCCTCGTCGCCGATCGGCGTCTCGAGGCTGATCGGCTCCTTGGCGATCTTCAGCACCTTGCGGACTTTCTCGAGCGGCATCCCGAGCTTTTCCGCAAGCTCCTCGGGTGCCGGCTCGCGGCCGATCTCGTGCAGCATCTGGCGACTGGTGCGCACCAGCTTGTTAATCGTCTCGATCATGTGCACTGGAATGCGGATCGTGCGCGCCTGGTCGGCGATGCTGCGCGTGATCGCCTGCCGGATCCACCACGTCGCGTACGTGCTGAACTTGTAGCCGCGGCGATACTCGAACTTATCGACCGCCTTCATCAGCCCGATATTGCCTTCCTGGATCAGATCGAGGAATTGCAGGCCGCGATTGGTGTATTTCTTGGCGATCGAGATCACGAGACGCAGGTTCGCCTCGATCATCTCCTTCTTCGCACGCGCGCTGTCGCGCTCGCCGCGGCTGACCGTCATGTAGACGCGGCGGAACTCGCTGATGGGCAGGCTCGCATCGTTTGCGACCACGGCGATCTGCGAGCGGACGTTGGCGATGTCGTTGGGATGCCG
>DATAPS010000461.1:0-8189 GCA_036265085.1 Acetobacteraceae bacterium
GCGGCCAGTGCCGACCAGCAGGGCAGGGGCGCTGGGGTTCGTCGCCTCGGCGGCGGCCAGGGCCGCCATCATCTCGCCCATGCGCTTGGCATAGGGGCGCGAGGCCTCCGCCTGCGCTTGCGCGCGGCGGAGTTTGGCGGCGGCCACCATTTTCATCGCACTCGTGATCTTCTGCGTCGATTTGACGCTGTTGATCCGGTTGCGGAGTGTCTTGAGACTTGGCATCGACGCTTACGCGAACGACTTCGCGAACCCGTCGAGGAACGCGGCTAGCTTCTTCTCGGTCTCCGGCTTGATCTCACGATCGTTGCGGATCGCTTCAAGAATGCCGGGTTCCCGAAGGCGCACCTGATCCAGCATCTGCCGCTCGAAACCGGTCACCTTGCCGACCTCGATCTTGTCGAGATAGCCGCGCACGCCGGCGAAGATCGCGACCACCTGCTCCTCGACCGGGACCGGCGAGAACTGCGGCTGCTTCAGCAGCTCGGTCAGCCGCGCGCCGCGGGCGAGCAGGTTCTGCGTGGTCTGGTCAAGGTCGGAGGAGAACTGCGCGAACGCCGCCATCTCGCGGTACTGCGCGAGGTCGAGCTTGATGCGCCCGGCAACCTGCTTCATCGCCTTGATCTGCGCGGCCGATCCGACGCGCGAGACCGAGATGCCGACATTCACCGCCGGACGGATGCCTTTGAAGAACAGCTCCGTCTCGAGGAAGATCTGGCCGTCGGTGATCGAGATCACGTTGGTCGGGATGTAGGCGGAGACGTCCCCAGCCTGCGTCTCGATCACCGGCAGCGCGGTCAACGAGCCAGCGCCATGCGCGTCGCTCATCTTCGCCGCGCGCTCAAGCAGCCGCGAATGCAGGTAGAACACGTCGCCAGGGTACGCCTCGCGTCCCGGCGGGCGGCGCAGCAACAGCGACATCTGGCGATAGGCGACGGCCTGCTTTGAGAGGTCGTCGTAGAAGATGACCGCGTGCATCCCGTTGTCGCGGAAGTACTCGCCCATCGTGCAACCGGTGTACGGCGCGAGGAACTGCATCGGCGCCGGGTCCGACGCGGTCGCGGCGACGACGATGGTGTATTCCATCGCGCCGTTCTCCTCGAGCGTGCGTACGAGCTGGGCCACCGTCGAGCGCTTCTGGCCGATCGCGACGTAGATGCAATAGAGCTTGCGGCTCTCGTCCCCGCCCTGGTTGATGTGCTTTTGGTTGATGATCGAGTCGACGATCACCGCGGTCTTGCCGGTCTGGCGGTCGCCGATGATCAGCTCACGCTGGCCGCGGCCGATCGGGATCAGGGCATCGATCGCCTTGATGCCGGTCTGCACCGGCTCGTGCACCGACTTGCGCGGGATGATCCCGGGGGCCTTGACTTCGACGCGCCGGCGCTCGCCCTCGATCGGCCCCTTGTCGTCGATCGGCTGGCCGAGTCCGTCGACCACGCGGCCGAGCAGATGCTTGCCCACGGGCGCGTCGACGATGCGCTGGGTGCGGCTCACCGTGTCGCCCTCGCGGATCGCACGGTCGTCGCCGAACACCACGATGCCGACATTGTCGGACTCGAGGTTCAGCACCATGCCGGTCAGCCCGGCGCCGGGGAATTCGACGAGTTCGCCGGCCATGACGTTCTGGAGGCCGAACACGCGGGCGATGCCGTCGCCGACGCTGAGCACCTGGCCGGTCTCGGAGACGTTCGCCTCAGTGTCGAAGGAAGCGATCTGGCGCTTCAGGATCTCCGAGATTTCGGCGGGGCGGATATCCATCAGGCGGCTCCCTTCATGGCGTATTGCAGGCGCTGCAGGCGCGATTTGAGGCTCGAGTCATAGAGCCGCGCACCGATGCGCACGACGATCCCGCCGAGCAGGGAGGGATCCACGGTCTTGACGATGTTGACGTTGCCGTAGCCGGCTTCGATCAGGCGGGCGCGGAGCTGCTGCTCCTGCACGTCGGTCAGCGGGTGCGCGGTCTCGACGCGGGCAACGACGATGCCGCGCTTCTCGGCGACGAGCGCATTGAAGGCGCGGACGATCAGCGGCAGCGCGCGGAGGCGGCGGTTCGCTGTGACGACACCGACGAAATCCTGCACGAGCTTGCCGAAGCCCTCCGCTTGCAGCACGGCGCGGACCGCCTGCTGGGCGGTGTGTACGTCGATCAGCGGACTGGTGAGGAGGCGGCGGAGGTCCGCACTCTCGTCGACGATCTCACCGAGCCGCTCGACCTGCCGCACCACCTCGTCGAGGGCGTTCTGGTCGCTGGCAAGGCTGTAGAGCGCCGCCGCGTAGCGTTCCGGCAATCCGCCGACCGTTTGAACAGAGTTTCCGCCTGACGCCAAAGGTCGGTCCAATACTGCACGCAGCCGTTGAGGATTTGCCGCGACGTTGCCCCGGCGGCGCGCCTCTAGCATGCGACCCTAGGCCGCGCAACATACCGTCACGATGCTAAACCGGCAGCGCCTCGCGGCTCGCACGCAGCCCGACGAAGCTCTCCCGACAGATGAGCAGCGTCGCAGTCGCCCCGCAGAGGCCCGCGAAGATCAGCCAGAAACCGGGGGGAGGCGCGGTCGCCGGTCTGCGCAATCAGACAGATCGAGACGACCGGGGTGAAGCCGCGCGTAGACCGTGACGAAAGAGAACGGCACCGTCGTCATCGCGACGAGCAGCATTCCGAGCACCACGATCTGCCAGTTGGCCACGAGCGCACGCGCCGCCTCGGGCAGACGCGGGTGGTGCGTCCGCCGCCGGAACGCCTCCGTCTCCTGCAGGGACGAGCGGATGTAGAGCCGCACGGGGACGATCAGGGCAGCCGATCACGGGGTGCGCTCCTGCGATCTTGAACACGATAACCGCCTGTGGGGCGCGGGCAAGCATCGCCATTGGCGGACGATTGCGCGACACTCCATTTCGCTCGCCTCGGTTGTGCGTAATGCGAACGACCCCCGAGCAAACCGGGAGCACGTCATGAAAACACGCTTTCTCCTCGCCGCCCTGGGTCTTGCCGTCGCCGTGAGCAGCCCGGCGCTGGCTGCTGACACCACCACGCCGAAGAAGGCCACGACGCGGCATACGACCTCGTCCGCCGCGGCGTCCGCCCCGTCGGCCGACCACTCGGCCGATCAGCTCAACGCGCAGAGTCTGGCGGCCGCTCAAGCCGGTCAGAACTTCACGCCGCCGAAGTAGGACTGGCTGGCTGACCGGCCGGAATCCCGGGCATCCGGCCAGCCAGCCACCCCGTTACAGGAAGCTGACCGGATCGACGTCCACGTCGATCCTTGCGCTCCCGCGCACGTCCACCTTCGCGAGCCACGCGCGCAGCAGCGGCTGGACCGCGATGTCCCTACGGGTCTTCAGCAGCAGCCGGCGCCGATGCCGGCCACGCAGCAGCGCGAGCGGCGCTGGTGCGGGGCCGAGCACCGAGATACCCTCTCCGTGCGGCGCGGTCAGGCTCAGCTCCCGCGCCGTCGCGTCCGCCGCATCCGGCCGGTCGGCGCTGACGATCAGGGCGGCGAGGCGTCCGTAGGGCGGCCAGTTTCCCGGCCGCCGCTCCGCCGCCTCGCGTTCCATGAAGGCGGGAAGGTCGCCGTGGAGAAGCGCCTGCATCACCGGATGCTCGGGGCTGAACGTCTGCAGCAGCACCCGACCCGGAGCATCGGCCCGCCCGGCCCGGCCGGACACCTGATGCAGCAGCTGCACCGTCCGTTCACCCGCGCGCAGATCGCCGCCGGCAAGCCCGAGATCGGCATCCACGACGCCGACCAGCGTCAGATGCGGGAAGTGCCAGCCCTTCGCGACGATCTGCGTGCCAATGATGAGATCGACCTCCCGCGCCGCGATCGCCCGCGCCGCCTCCGCCGCCGCATTCGGGCCAGGCAGGGTGTCGCTCGCCATCACCAGTCGCCGGGCCCCTGGAAACAGCGCGGCTGCCTCCTCGGTGATCCGCTCGACGCCCGGCCCGACCGGCGTGAGGCTGTGCGCCGCCGCGCAGTTGGGGCAGGCCGGAGGAATCGGGTCGGCGTGGCCGCAATGGTGGCATTGCAGCGTGCGCCGCGTGCGGTGCTCGACCAGCCATGCGGTGCAATTCGGGCATTGCATGCGATGGCCGCAGGCGCGGCAGAGCGTGAGCGGCGCATAGCCCCGACGATTGAGGAACAGCATCGCCTGCTCGCCGCGCGACAGGGTGTCGTTCACCGCACCGATCAGCGGGGCGGAGAGGAAGTGCCCACGCTCCGGCGCATCGGCCCGCAAATCGATCAGCGCGATCTCGGGCAGGGTCGCGCCGCCGTGGCGGGACGGCAGCGTCAGGCGCCGATAGCGGCCCGCTTCGACATTGCCGATCGTCTCCAGGCTCGGTGTCGCGGAGACCAGGACAGCCGGCGCATGGCAGAGCCGGGCGCGGACCACCGCCATATCGCGGGCGTGATAGACGACGCCCTCCTCCTGCTTGAACGCCGTCTCGTGCTCCTCGTCGATCACCACGAGGCCGAGATCGGGGAATGGCAGGAACAGCGCCGACCGCGCGCCAACGACGACCGGTACGGCCCCCGCTGCCACTTCGCGCCAGGTCATGCGGCGGGTGCGCGACGGCAGATCGGAATGCCAGACCGCGGGCGCCACGCCGAAGCGTTGCTCGAACCGCTCGAGCCACTGCGATGACAACGCGATTTCCGGCAGCAGGACGAGCGACTGTCGCCCCGCCCGCAGCGCCTCGGCGACCGCCTCCAGGTAGACCTCCGTCTTCCCCGACCCGGTGACGCCATCCAGCAGCGTCACCGAGAACGCCCGCGCCGCCACCGCTCCCCGCAGCGCCGCCGCCGCCCCGGCTTGTGCGGACGAGAGCATGGGTCCGGGATGATCGGGATCGGGGTGCCCGAAGGGCGGCCGCATCGGCAGGGACACCGGCGCGATCAGTCCGGTATCGGCCATCCCGCGGATCACGCCGGAACTGACCTCCGCCGCCAGGCAAAGCTCCGCGGTCGTGCGCGGGCCGCCCGCCAACGCCCCAAGCACACGAATGCGTTGCGGCGTCATCCGCGCTGATGTCTGCGCGCCCTCGACGAGGCGCCACCCGAGGGGCGGCGCTTCGGGGCGCAACGCATTGATCCGCAGCGCCATCGCCAGCACTTCGCCCGGCGGCGCGAGCGTGTAGCCCGCGATCCAATCGACGAGCTGCCGAATATCCGCCCGCATCGGCGGCGCGCCTTCGATCCGGGCCGAGATCGGCCGCAACCGGTTGTCGCCCACGCTGCCGTCCGCCGCGCCATCCCAGACGACGCCGACCTCCTCGCGCCGGTTCAGCGGCACCAGCACCAGATCGCCGGGCGCAAGCTCCAGTCCGGCGGGAATGCGGTAGTCGAACGCGCCCGCCAGCGGATAGGGCAACAGCACGGGGACGCGGGCCGACGGCGCGGGCAGGGGCGCGGCGAAGAGCATTTCGTCCGCCGCCCAACGGCCCCCGCCACCTCGCCTTCTGCTCACCCCCGCCATCCGGTATGCTCTGCCGGAGATCGCCGCCGCGGGACAGTCCCGCCAGCAACGGAATGCCTTTGCATGTGTCGTCCCGCCGCCTCGCCACCCGCCGTCATCCGATGCCCGGCGCCACGCGCGTGAACGGAGACGGCATGGCGCTCGCGCCCAAGCCCACGCCTGGGACCACGCCTGGGCTCGACCCCGGCGACGTCGCTGCGTTCCTGCGCAGTCATCCGCATTTCCTCGCCGACCGCCCGGACCTCTACCGTTGGCTCGTCCCGCCCGCCCGTGTCCATGGGGAACACGTCGCCGACCATATGGCCGCAATGCTGCGCGCGGAGCGCGCCCATGCCGCCGAGATGACCGCCCGCGCCGACGGCGTGCTGGCGGCAGGACGGGCCGCGGCCAGCCTCGCGGCCCGCGTCCAGGAAGCCGTGCTGGCGCTGCTCCGCGCGTCCGACCCCGTGGATTGCGCGGTCGGCGAACTACCGCCCCTGCTTGCGGTGGACGCGGTCGCGCTGTGCATCGAGGCGCTGCGGCCGGGCGCGCGTCCGCTGCCGTCCGGCACCGTGGCGGCGGTCCTTGGCGGCCGCAACGTCGTTTTCCGCGCCGAGATCGCGAGCATCGATCCGATGCAGGCTTGCCTGCTGCACGGCGAAGCGGTGGCGCTCGCGCATCATGACGCCGTCATCGGCCTCCCCGGCGAAGGTCCCCCCGCCCTGCTCGCGCTTGCCGCCCGTGACAGCGCCGCTCTTGATCCGGCGCAGGGCGCGGGAGCGCTGGCGTTCCTTGGCCGCGCCATGGCCGCGGCGCTCGGCCGCTGACCGCGGAGGCTGCCCGCGCCGCGTTCCTCGACTGGCTTGCCCGGGAGCGTCGCGCTTCGCCGCTCACGGTGGAATCCTACGGCAGCGATCTCGCCGGCTTTCTCGGTTTTCTCACGCGCCATTCAGGCGCCGAGCCGGACCTGCCCGCCTTGGCGTCCCTGCGCGCCGCAGACCTGCGCGCCTGGCTCGCGTACGAAGCGACGGAGGGTGCGGGCAACGCCACGCGCGCCCGCCATCTTTCGGCAGTCCGCAGCTTCTTCCGCTTCCTCGCGCGCCGGCACGGGATCGACAACCCGCAGGTGCGGCTGCTCGCCACGCCGCGCGCCAAGAAGCCGCTCCCCCGCGCACTCACGCCGCCGCAGGCGAAGGCGGTCGCCGCGGAAATCGGCGAGATCACCGATAGCGCCGCGCTCGCCGCCCGCGACGTCGCGCTGTTCAGCCTGCTCTACGGCAGCGGCTTGCGAATCTCTGAGGCGCTCGGGCTCGATGTCGCGGCCGCGCCACTACCCGGCCGGCGCGAAGCGCTCCGTGTGGTCGGGAAAGGCGCGAAGGAGCGCATCGTCCCGGTGCTTGCACCGGTGCGGGACGCGGTCGCCGCGTGGCTGCGCCATCACCCCTCCCCGCAGCCCGACGCGCCGCTTTTCGTGGGGGCTCGCGGCAAGCGGCTCGATCCCGCCGTGGCCCAGCGGACTCTGCGCGCCTTCCGCCGCCTGAACGGCTTGCCGGAGCACGCGACGCCGCACGCACTGCGCCACTCGTTCGCCACGCATCTCCTCGGCGCCGGCGCGGACCTCCGCTCGATCCAGGAGCTGCTCGGGCATGCGAGCCTATCCACGACGCAGCGCTACACACAGGTCGATACCGAGCGCCTGATGGACGTCTGGCGGAAAACGCACCCGCGCGGCTGACATCTGTTGTTTCTCGTCCGACGCGGAGCCTAGGCTCGACCGGACAACAACCCGGGGGGGATCCAACATGACGAAACTCTGTCGATACGCGCTCGCGTGGGGCGCTGTGCTTTGCACGGCGACGCTGCTCATTCCGCCCGTGCACGCGCAGGTGACCAGCCCGACGATGGACACGATCCGCAAGCGCGGCGAGCTGGTCTGCGGCGTTGACACCGGAATCCCCGGTTACGCGTTCCAGGACAGCAGCGGAAAGTGGCAGGGCCTCGACGTCGCCTACTGCCGCGCGATCGCGGACGCGCTCCTCGGGTCGCCCGATAAGGTGAAGTTCATCGGCCTGACCTCGAAGGTTCGCTTCTCGGTGCTGCAATCTGGCGAGATCGACGTGCTGATTCGCGACAGCGAGCACAGTTTCGTCCGCAATACGCAGCTCGGCCTCGCGGAGCCCGCCGTCAATTTCTTCACTGGCCAGACCTTCATGGTGAAGAAGTCCCTCAACGTCGCGCACCTGAAGGAACTCGACGGCGCGACGATCTGCGTGCTGACCGGCACCACGCTGGAGACCAACATCGCTGACTACAACCGAGCGAACCACATCCAGATCAAGACACTGCTGTTCGACAAGCCCGAGGAAGCCTTCGCCGCCGCCGATGCCGGCCGCTGCGACGGCTACACCGATGACGGCGGATCGGTCGCGGCGGCGCGCTCGACGATGAAGGTGCCGAACGACTGGACGTTCGTGCCCGAGACGATCGGCGGATTGCAGCCGATCGGCTCCTTCACCCGCATGGGCGACGAGGCGTGGACGCGGCTGGTGAAGTGGGTCCATTACGCGATGCTCGAGGCCGAGGTGCTCGGCATCACGAAGGCGAACGCGGACGAGAAGGGCAAGAACCCGACCGATCCCGACCTGCGCCGCTATTTCGGCATGGAGGGCGATTTCGGCAAGCTACTCGGCGTCGACAATGGGTGGTCGTCGCGCATCGTCCACGACATCGGC
>DATAPS010000462.1:0-5990 GCA_036265085.1 Acetobacteraceae bacterium
CTGACGAACCAATTGCGCCGAACGTAGAAGCGCAACAGGCTGTCGGCCGCGCGCGTAATGCCGATCCGTGTGCTCTGCCCGATGTCGCCGGACGCCTGACCGTCAGATCCGAGCCACAGCGGACCGGCCTGACAAAGGTCGATCCCGTCCAGCCGGCGATCAATCTCCATGGCTGCGCTCAGCCGTCCCGGGCCCCGCGCCAAGTCTCGCACAGACTCGGTGCCGCGGTTTCGCTCCATGATCTTGATGCCGTCGGTTGGCTCGATCGCCCTGATCAACACGCCCGCGCCCACGCCGGGCGTCTCGCTCGAGACGTTCAGCATGAACGAGGTGCCATAGGCGAGATACACATATGCGTGCCCGCGCTCGAGGAAAAGCGCCCGATTGCGCCGCGTGACGCCGCGATAGGCGTGACCTGCGGGGTCGCCGATGTCATATGCCTCGGTCTCGACGATGCGGCCGCCCGCCACGCCTGCGGCCAGTACCCGCACGAGCATTTTGCCGATGAGAAAACGAGCGAGCTGGGCGGTATCGACGGGCATCTCCGCCCGGTCCAGCACGCACGGGCGCATTACTGTCGCGCCGATTTCATCCCATTCGCTCAACCAAATGGGCGCGCGAAGGTCCGGGCTCGAACGGGTCGGCAAAGTATTGGGTCTCGCGGGCCACCTTGCCCTCCAGGAACTCCATCACGCTCACCGAATAGGACGGCCGGCCGTCATAGGCGAGGACGAATTCCGTGACCCAGAGGTCCCCCGTGCCGACGATTCGGCGCACCGTGAAGCGCTTCGAGTTTGGCTGCGCGACGCGTGAGGCCTGGATGTTGTGCCGGCCCCTGATGCGCTCGCCCGATTGCGGGTACTCGAGCAGTGCGTCCTCTCGGTAGATGTCGTGCTCAACGTCGAACTCATTTGCGTCCGAGGCGGCCCAATGGCGATCGAGCGCCTCTCGAATCCCACTCTCATCCATCTTGATACTCCCGTTCGGGGTCATCGACTTGCTGATCGAGCTGGAACCGGGCGCCCCGATCAGCCTTCGAGTATGTCGGCATCACCCACTACCTGGCCAACCGTTTCCCCGCGCGCGTCGACGTGGCGAACCGCGGCACGCTGAAGCCGCACGTGCGCCCGAGCGCCGAGCGCGATGCGGCGTATGCCTTCCAGGCCGCCGCTTCACCATCTCCTCACCGTCCGCGACAACGGCCTTCTCGCCGGGACGCGGGCGGCGGAACCGACGCAGGACGCGTTCCGCGACGACCGGAAGACGTTCCAGGCGACAGCGTACCTGCACTCCAGAGATCGCCGGCCGGGTTGTCGCCTCTTCGCGCGTTCGAGTTATCGGTCCCGTTTATTCGGCCGGCCGTCGTCCCGCGCGCGCCGCCCAACGTGCCAGCACGTAGAACACCGGCGTGAACACCAGCCCAAACAGCGTCACGCCCAGCATCCCGGCGAAGACCGCCGTGCCCAGGCTCTGCCGCATCTCCGCACCCGCCCCGGTCGCCACCGCGAGCGGTACTACCCCGAAGATGAAGGCAAACGAGGTCATCAGGATCGGCCGCAGCCTCGTCCGTGCCGCTGCCGCCGCGGCATCGAAGCGGTTCGCCCCCTCCTCCTCGGCCTGCTTGGCGAACTCTACAATCAGGATGGCGTTCTTTGCCGCCAAGCCGACGAGCACCACCAAGCCCACCTCGACCAAGATGTTGCGGTCGAGCCCGCGCAGGTTCACGCCCACCATCGCGGCAAGGATGCACATCGGCACGATCAGCACCACCGCGAGCGGCAGCAGCCAGCTCTCGTACAACGCGGCGAGCAGGAGGAACACGAATACCACGGCGAGACCGAAGGCGACGGCCGCCGTGTTGCCGGCCAGCTTTTCCTGCAACGCGATTTCGGTCCACTCAAAGCCAAAGCCCTGCGGAAGCCGCTCCTGCGTGATCTTCTCGATGGCGGCGATTCCCTGCCCCGTCGAAAAGCCGCGGCTCAGATTGAGCTGTATCTCGGCGGCCGGATAGAGGTCGTAGCGCGGTACACGGAACGGGCCCGTTGTATCACGGAATGCCGCAACCGCGCCGATCGGCACCATGTCGCCGCGGCTGTTGCGCGCCTTGAGGTTCTCGACGTCGCGCAAGGTCAGGCGATATTGGTTGTCGGCCTGCGCGTTCACCTGGTAGGTGCGGCCCAGCAGGTTGAAGTCGTTGATATAGGCCGAGCCCATATAAACGGACAGCGCCTCGAACACGCCATCGATCGGTACGCCGAGCTTCTCCGCCTTGGTGCGGTCGATATCGGCATAGACCTGCGGCGTATGCGTGTTGAATAGCGTGAAGGCCTGGCTGAAGCCCGGCATTCCCGCGGCCGATCCGGCAACGATCCAGGTCGCCTGCTCGAGCGCCGGCAGCCCGCGCCCCGCGCGGTCCTGCACATAGAGCTTGAGCCCGCCGCCGGTGCCGATGCCCGGGACCGAGGGCGGTTCCAGCACGAAAATGAAAGCGTCGCTCAGGGGTGCCAGCTGCTGCCGCAGGTCGGCGCGGATGCGCGCGGCGGTAAGCCCCAGCGGCACGCGCTGCTCGAACGGCTTGAGCGGGACGAAGATCACGCCAGTGTTCGGCGCGTTGGTGAAGGTGGCGCCGTCGAATCCCACGAATGCCACCGCGTTCTGCACGCCCGGCCGTTCGAGGATGATTTCCGACGCCTGCCGGAGCACCGCATCCGTCCGGTTCAGCGACGCGCCCGGCGGCAGCTGGAATGCAGCGATCAGGTAGCCGCGGTCGAGCGGCGGGATAAGGCCCGTGGGCGTCTTGGAAAGCCTGTCATAGGCGAGAAAGATCAGCCCCGCGTACACCACGAGGACGATCGCGCCGACCCGCACCAGTCGCCGCGTCATCGCCCCGTAGCCGCGCGACAGCCGGTCGAACACGAAGTTGAAGCCGGCGAAGAACCAGCGCAGCGGCGTGGCAAGCCACCACAGCAGCGTGCGCTTCGGCTCCGCCTCGTGCGGCTTCAGCAGGATCGCGGCGAGGGCCGGCGAGAGGGTGAGCGAGACGAAGCAGGAGATCACCGTGGCGGCGGCGATGGTGATCGCAAACTGCCGGTAGAACGAACCCTGCAGGCCGCTGATGAAGGCAGTCGGGATAAACACCGCGCACAGCACGAGCGCGATCGCGATCAGAGCCGTGCCCACTTCGTCCATCGTCTTGTGCGCGGCCTCGCGCGGCGTGAGGCCGTGGCTGAGGTAGCGCTCGACGTTCTCCACCACCACGATCGCGTCGTCCACGACGATGCCGATCGCAAGCACGAGGCCGAACAGCGACAGCGTGTTGAAGGTGATGCCGGCAGCACCCATCAGCAGGAAGCAGCCGACCAACGAGATCGGGATCGCGACAACGGGGATGATCGCCGCCCGCCAACTCTGCAGAAAGACGATGACGACGACCACGACGAGGCCGATCGCCTCGTACAGGGTGCGCACCACCTCGTTTATGGACTGCTGGATGAATTCGGTCGGGTTGTACACCACCCGATAGTCCATCCCCGGCGGGAAGTCGCGCTTCGCCTCTTCCATTGCCGTTTTCACCGCGGCGGCGGTGGTGAGCGCGTTGGAACCAGGGCGCTGGAAGATGATGATCGCGGTCGCGACGTCCCGGTCGAGATAAGCGTTGATCGTATAGTCCTGCGAGCCAAGCTCGACGCGGGCGATGTCGCGGATACGCACATAGCTTCCGTCGGGGTCGGCGCGTACCACGATGTCGCCGAACTGCTCTTCGTCGACGAGCCGCCCGAGCGTCTGCACCGAGAGCTGGAACGCGCCGGCGGACTTCGCCGGTGGCTGGTTGATGGCACCCGCCGCCACCTGCAAGTTGGCTGCCCGCAGCGCGGCCACCACGTCACCTCCGCTGAGCCCGCGCGCCGACATTTTTCCCGGGTCCAGCCACACGCGCATGGAATAGTCGCGCGCACCGAAGATGCGCACGTCGCCCACACCGTCCAGCCGCGCCAGCACGTCCTTGATGTAGAGTGTTGCATAGTTGGAGATGTATTGTTGATCACGCGAGCCGTCGGTCGTGATCATGTGCACGACCATCATCAGGTCGGGCGAGGCCTTGCGCACCGTGACCCCGAGCCGCCGTACGTCCTCCGGCAGCCGCGGCTCGGCGACTGATACACGGTTCTGCACCAACACCTGCGCCATATCGACGTTGGTGCCGGGTTTGAACACGACGTCGATCGACAGCGTCCCATCGCCCACCGACTGCGACACGACGTAGAGCATGTCGTCGACACCGTTCACCTCCTGCTCGATCGGCGTCGCCACCGTCTCGGCCAGCACCTGCGCCGAGGCACCGGGATATACGGCGCGGATATTCACCGTTGGCGGCGCGATCTCCGGATATTCCGAGATGGGCAGGCTCCGCTGCACAATCGCGCCCGCGATCATCAGGATCAGCGACAGGACGGTCGCGAAGATCGGGCGGTCGATGAAGAAATGTGAGAAGCGCATGGGCCCCGCGCGCTCAGTTCGGCGGTGGCCGCCCGGCGGCCTCGGCTTGAGCACCCGCCTTTGCCCCGCTTGCCTTCACATCCCCCGCCTTCACATCCCCCGCCTTCACATCGATCGGCCGGGGCTGCAGCGCTTCGGCCGCAGGCGGCGCCTCCACCGGCTTGATCTCCCCCGATGCCGGTTTCACCGCGACACCAGGGCGGACGAACGGATTGGCGAGCCCGCCGATAATCACCTTGTCGTCCGGCGAAAGGCCAGCGGTGACGGCCCGCAGCCCGAGCGCGATCGGTCCGAGCGTCACCGGTTTCGCCACGACCTTGTTGTCGGCACCGACCGCGAACAGAATCTTGCGTGCCTGGTCCGACACAACTGCACCGTCTGGCACCAGCAGGACGTCCATGAAGCCGCCGAACAGCCGCAGCCGCCCGAATGTGCCCGGTGTGAAGAAATAGTCCTTGTTGTCGAACACCGCGCGGCCGCGGATGGTGCCGGAATGCGCGTTTACCTCGTTGTCGACGAAGTCCATCCGACCCGTATGCGTCCATTCCGTCTCATCGCTGAGCCGCACCTGCACCGGATTCGGCACATCGCGCGAGGACCGCCGCTGCCCGCTTGCGTTGAGGCGGGTGTAGCGGATGTAGTCGGCCTCTGCCGCCTCGAACACGAAACGGATCGGGTCAAGTGTCACGATTGTGGTCAGCATCGTTGCGTCGCCGCTGCCGGAGACGAGATTGCCGACATCCACCTTGCGGTCGGAGATCCGCCCGGGAATGGGTGCGGTCACGCGCGTCCATTCCAGGTTAAGCTCGGCATTGCGCAGCGAGGCCTCGGCCGCCATGAGCTGCGCACGGTCAACGTCGAGGGTTGCGCGCCGCTGGTCGAGCTCGCGCACCGGCGTCGCGGCAGTCTTCACCAGTTCCTGCGCCCGGGCGTAATCTATCGCGGCCTGCTGCACCTGGGCTTGGTTGCGCATCACGCCGGCGTTCGCCTCCTCGAGCGCAATCTCGTACGGCCGCCGATCGATCGTGAACAGCACATCGCCTTTGGCGACGATTGCCCCGTCGGTGAAGTTGATCTCGGCAATATAGCCGGAGACGCGCGGCCGCACTTCCACGCGTTGCAAGGCCTCGAAGCGGCCAGTGTACTCGTCCCATTGCGCGATGCGCCGCGCGAGCGGGGCAGAGGTTATCACCTGCGGGGCACCTGGCGCATCCTGCGCCGCCACCGCTCGGTTGATGGCCGGCGCAGCAAGACACCCAAGAAACACGGCGAGGATCCATCGACGACGTTGTTCTTTCATCATCAGATGGACTCCTGCTCGTCAGCTCCCCCCGTGGGGGTGACTTTCCTTTATATCAGGCTCATTGTCCGGCAACAGCACCGTAATTTCCATACCACCCGGTCCCCGCCCGGACGGCTGGGGTGATGCGGGCGTTTGGGATCTGGAGCATGGCTCAATCTCGTCCCGGACCGGGCCGACCAGGCGCGCTCGA
>DATAPS010000463.1:0-4052 GCA_036265085.1 Acetobacteraceae bacterium
CGTCGCTAGGCTGGCCGGGGGCGGGGTGGGCGGGGTGGCCGGGGTGAATCGCCAGTTCGGCACACCGGCCGCATTGATCTCCAGCAGGATGGCAGGGTGGACGACGGTGAGACTGACCACCTTGAGGCGACCTGCGAGCAACTCCATCGGGTCGATACGCCCCTCCACCCGCGCGACCGCCAGCATCGGCTCCGGCGATCCGCCCGGCGCGTTGGCGAAGACGATGTCGTTGGCCGTGAAGCCGGGCGTCAGCGACGCCAGCAGCGTGATCGGGCCGCGGATCTCCAGTTTCCGCCCGGTGGCGCGCTCGGCCGCCGCCTCGATACGGGGCTTGAGCGTGTTCGGATCGAACAGGAGGGCAACCGCACCCACGCCCACCACGATGGCGAGCACGAGAACGGCGACGATCGGCCAAAGCCGGAAGCGACGGCGGCGGGCGCGAGCCATGCGTGTCCTTTCAGCGCCGTTCGGGCTTGTCCGGCGCGGCGGCGGTGAAGCCGAGGGTGCGGAACGTGTCCGCCATATGGGGCGGCAGCGGGGCTTCCACCCCGAGCCGCCCGCCCGCCGGATGCGGAAGCTCGATCCGGCGCGCGTGGAGGTGAAGCTGTTCGGAGAGGCCCTCGAGCAGGGCCGAATTGCCGCGCTCGGTCACCGTCCCGTAGGCCGTGTCGCCGAGGATCGGGGCGGCGATCGCGGCGCAATGGACGCGGAGCTGATGGGTCCGCCCGGTCAGCGGCCGCAGCTCCAGCCAAGCAATCTTCCGGCCGGCGTGGTCGAGCGTGCGGAAGTCCGTGATCGCGGCCGCCTGATCCGCCTCGCCCTTCTCCGCCAGCGCGACCCGCGCGCCGCCGTATTGCTCGCGGCGCACCAGCGCCATGTCGATCCGGCCTTCAACCGGCACCGGACGGCCGGCGACCACCGCCCAGTAGATCTTCTCCACGGCACGGGTGCGGAAGGCGGCGGCGAGCTTGGCGGCGACGCCCGGCGTACGCGCGAGCACCAGCACGCCCGATGTGTCGCGGTCCAACCGGTGCACGAGGCGCGGGCGGTGCTCGGAGCCGAACCGGAGCGCGTCGAGCATGCCGTCGAGATGCTTGGCGATCCCCGGACCGCCCTGGGTCGGCAGGCCGTGCGGCTTGTCGAGGACGATGAGCTGGTCGTCCCGATGCAGCACCCGGCGCTCAAGGTCCGCTTGCTGGCCCGCGTCGATGGCGGGAGGCTTCGCGGAGACGGCCGGATCGGCGGCTGGGAGCGGGGGGACGCGGATCGACTGGCCGGCCAGCAGCCGCGTGGCCGCATCCGCGCGCCTGCCGTCGACGCGAACCTGGCCGGTGCGGCAGAGCTTCTGGATCGCGCCTTGCGTGACGCCCGGAAAGTGGCGGCGGAACCAGCGGTCGAGCCGGATGTCGGCCTCGTCGTCGGTGACCGCACGGGTGGTGACGCTCATTCGCCGCTCCGTGCCTCGCGCAGCTTCGCCCAGTATTGCAGGCGCTTAGCGACCTCGCGCTCGAAGCCCCGCTCGCGTGGCTGGTAGAAGCTTTGCCGTGCCATCCCTTGGGGGAAATAGTTCTGTCCGGAGAAAGCGTCTTCCGCCTCGTGGTCGTAGGCATAGCCTGCACCATAGCCGAGCTGCTTCATCAGCTTGGTCGGCGCGTTCAGGATGTGAGCGGGCGGCATCAGGCTCCCGGTTTCGCGTGCCGCTGATTGCGCGGCGGAGAGAGCGCGGTAGGCGGCGTTCGATTTGGGCGCTGTGCCGAGATAGAGCACGACCTGGGCCAGCGCGAGCTCGCCCTCCGGGCTGCCGAGCCGCTCGTAGGCGTCCCACCCGGCGAGCGCCTGCGGCAGCGCCTGCGGATCGGCCAGGCCGATGTCCTCGGCGGCGAAGCGGACGAGGCGGCGGGCGATGTAGCGGGGGTCCTCGCCGCCCGCCAGCATCCGCGCGAACCAGTAGAGCGCCGCGTCGGGGTCGGAACCGCGGAGCGACTTATGTAGGGCCGAAATGAGATTGTAATGCTCCTCACGGTCCTTGTCGTAGAGTGCCGCGCGCCGGGCGAGCAGGTCCGACAGGCCGGCGACGTCGAGCGGGGTGCGGTCCGGCACTGCGTCGATCTGCTCGAACATGTTGAGCAGATACCGCCCGTCGCCGTCCGCCATGGCACGGAGCGTGGCGCGCGCTTCGGGCTCGAGCGGGAGCGGACGTTCGGTCTCGCCTTCGGCGCGGACAAGCAGTTTCTCCAGCGCGTCGTCGTCGAGGCGCCGCAGGACCATGACCTGGCAGCGGGAGAGCAGGGCGCCGTTGAGCGCGAAGGACGGATTCTCCGTGGTCGCGCCGATCAGGGTGATGGTCCCGTCCTCGACGACGGGGAGGAAGGCGTCCTGCTGGGCGCGGTTGAAGCGATGGATCTCGTCGACGAAGAGCAGAGTGCGCTCGCCGATGCGGCGGCGCTTCTGCGCCTCCTCGAAGGTGCGCTTGAGGTCGGCAACCCCGGAGAATACGGCGGAGAGCTGGACAAAGTGCAGCTTCGACGCATCGGCCAGCACGCGGGCGATGGTGGTCTTGCCGACGCCGGGCGGTCCCCAGAGGATCAGCGACGGCAGTGTGCCGCGGGCCAGCATGCGCGTGATCGTGCCGGCATCGCCGAGCAGGTGATCCTGGCCGACGACGTCGCGCAGCGTGGCCGGCCGCAGACGGTCCGCAAGCGGCGCGGGCACGTCGGCGGCGAAGAGGTCCGGCGAGGCAGCGGGGCGAGGCATCGGCCCGGAGATGTGGCGCATCCCCGCGTGAATTGCACGGTGCTCGCGAATTCACATAACTTCCTTGCGGCACGCCGAGTGGGAGAAACCGAAATGGCGCAATTCGCGAGCCTGGGTCACGTCGCGATCCGGGCGAAGGACATCGACCGCTCGCTGGCGTTCTACGCGAAGGTTGGATTTCCCGAGATGCTACGGCTGTTCTACGACGACGGCAGCCTGTTCCTCATCTATCTCCGCATCACCGACGATCAGTATCTGGAGCTGTTTCCCCAGGGCGTGGGCGACCGTGCGCCCGGCCGCGACGTGACGGCGGTGAACCACATCTGCATCACCGTCGAGGATATCGAGCGGACGCTCGCGGAGCTGGCGCGAGACGGGATTGCGTTGACGCGCGAGCTCAAGGTGGGCGCGGACGGCAACCGACAGGCTTGGATCGAGGATCCGGACGGCAACCGGATCGAGATCATGGAGATGGCGCGGGACTCGCTGCAGTCGCAGGCGTTGAAGCGGCTGCGCGCCGGGCGGGGGCCGATCGCGGAGCGGACGAGCAGTCCGCGGCCATTGTCGTTCGCGTAGGGTGATGACCGAGTTCCGGTGGGAGAATCTCGGCCAGGAAGTCGATGAACACGCGCACCTTGGTCGCAACCCGCCGGCCTGACGGATGGACAGCGCTGATCGGCAACGGCGTGGGTTCGTAGTCCCGCAGCACGACGCGCACGGCGCCGGACGCGATCTCCGGTGCGAAGAGCCACCCCGGCGCGTGCGCGAGCCCAAGACCGGACAGCACGGCCGCCCGAATCTGGTCGGCGTCGTTGGTCCGGAAGCTCCCGTTGGGTCGAACCTCGATCGGGCCGAACTTGCCTTTGAAGCCCCAAGCTTTCGGCGCGCCACTCGGTGCGAAGAGAACGCAGCGATGCCGCTCCAAGTCGCTCGGCATCGCCGGCTCGCCATGCGCCGCGAGATACGATTCGTCTGCGACCGTAACGATCGGCGTGGTCGCAATGCGCCGTGCGACCAAGGATGAGTCGTTCAGCTCGCCGTTGTGGATGGCGAGGTCGATCCCCTCCTCGACCAAATTCGCGGTGCGCTCGGTCACGACGAAATCGACCGTGATGTCGGGGAAGTGCAGGAAGAATTCGTGCAGCCGCGGCACAAGATAGAGCCGGCCAAACACCGGCGCGATGGTCACGCGAATCAAGCCATGGGGCGCCGTCTGGCCACGGCCGATGCGGGATACGGCCGCATCGAGATCGTCGATCACGCGCAGCGCCGACTCGTAGAATTCCTGGCCCGCTTCG
>DATAPS010000464.1:0-1848 GCA_036265085.1 Acetobacteraceae bacterium
GACCTGGGCCGGCATCGCCATCCGTGTGCCATCCGGCTGCACCGCGACCACGTCGAACGCGGCCTCCGCGCCGGCATCGACGCTGCCGTCCTCGAAGGCCGGCTTGATCGCGATGAACGGGTTGCGACCGCGGATCGGCACGACAGCGGTCGCGCGGGCTGCATGGCCGGATGGGTCGTTGACCTCGACCTGGATGTCCGCCTTCAACGGACGCGTGGTGTCCGGCACGTCGTCGAGCCGCAACGGCACGCTAGTGCGGCCCTGCGCGTCGGTGTCGGCCATCTGCAGGTCGCGATGGTCGGGCGCGAAGGCCTCGTCGGCGAGGCCGATCCGCCAGCCGGCGAGCGCCGGGAACGGCGCCGGATCGACCTCGATGGTCAAGTTCGCGTCGCCCGAGAGATTCGCGCCCGGTGCGCCATACAGGAAGCGGGCGGTGACCGGGAGCGCGGCGGTCTGGCCGGGGATCAGTAGCGGGAGAACCGGGCCGATATCGACCGCCATCCGATCGGGCACGAAAGCGTCGACGCGGAACTCCGCCGTGCCGACCGGCGGCGCGTCGGGATCCGCGCGCACTTCGACCTGCCACATGCCCGCCGGCGCGCCCGCCGAGAGCTGGACCGGGAGGTAGATCGAGGCATCCGCCTGCCGCGCCGGATTCGCCTGCAGGAACACGACGCCGTTCGGGCGCCGGATGGTGACGCGGGCGGGGAAGTCGACGGGCTGCCCGGCAGCGTCGCGAAGCATCGCCATGACCTGCACCGTCTCGCCGGGCCGATAGATCCCTCGGTCCAGCCAGACATAGGCGTCGAGCGGCCCCGGCTGCGCGGAGCCGGTGACGCCGCGATCAGACAGGTCGAAGGATGCCGTATCGAGCTGCAACGCGGCGAAGTCGCCGTCGGGCGCAAAGGCGTGCAGCACCGCGGGGGCGAGCGGTCCGTCGCCGCGCAGCAACGCCTTCGCGAACCGCGCCACGCCATCTCCGTCGGAGGTCGCCTCCGCAAGCACGTCATTGTTGTGCGCCAGCAACTGCAGCTTCACGCCGGGACGTACTTGCGCATCCGCATACCCGCGGAGCTGGACCGTCAGCCCATCCGCCCCGCGCCAGACGGTCGGCGCGAGATCGGTCCGCAGGATCATCTGCGTGGCGCCGTTGACGTCAGGCGTGCCGTCGCCTGCCCCAAGCTGGAGCGCATAAAGGCCGGGACCGGCGTGAAGCAGCGCGTCAGGAATCGGCAGGGCGATGTGCGCGGGCACGTTGCGCTGCCAGTTCGGCACGTCCGCCGTGCCCTCCCACACGACGTTGCCCAGCGTGTCGGCGATCTGGTCGCCCGCGTAGGACTCGATGGCGCTGCCGAGCCGGTTGTCGCGGAGGAAGGCGACCGTGCTGCGCTCGGAGAGCCGCATCAGGCGGAGGGTGAGCGACGAGAGGTTGACCGTCGTGACGTTGAGTGCGGGCGCCTGACCGCGCGGCAGCACGAACAGGCTGCTGTCAACGATGATCGCGGGTGCGCGGTCGGGCATCGCGACCGCGAGCGTCGCCTCGTGCGTGAGCGACATGCCGCCCTCTCCGGGCAGCCCCGCGCGCAGAATCACGTCCGTGCTGCGACCGGACGGCAGGCCGGCGACGCAGATCTCATCCTTCTGGCGCGTGACGGCCGCCCCCGGCACGGGTGGATCGAGCCGCACCCAGTCCTGCGCGTTGAAATCGTCCCGGCGTGCGGGCGGGACCGAGAAGGCGATGCAGGCCTGCGGTGGATCGGCCTCGGCCTCGTTACGCCCTCCGCGCACGATGAGGCCGACGCGTTTCTGCGCGGCGGCGAGCATCCCATTGTAGTCGGAGTTGTCTGG
>DATAPS010000465.1:0-9051 GCA_036265085.1 Acetobacteraceae bacterium
TTCGTCACCGCCGCCTCGACCGGACCGGCACCGAAGAACAGCCAGCGGTAATACGGCCCGCGCCTCCGGTCGCCGGCCGGCGGCGCGAGTTGCGCCTGCGGGAAGGCGTCGGCGAGATAGGCGCAGATCGCGGCTGCCTCCGTCACCACCACGTCGCCGTGGCGGATCGCCGGCACCTTCCCCATCGGGTTGACGGCGAGATACTCGGGCGCCTTCATCATCGTCCCGTAGTCGAGCACCTCGGCGCGATACGGCTGGCCGGTCTCTTCCAGCATCCACCGCACGATGCGTCCGCGCGACATCGGGTTCGTGTAGAATAAGAGTTCGTCAGTCATGGGCTCTTCCTTCAGACGTACGCCGTCGATCCGTCGGGCCGGAACGCGATCTTCCGCTGCCAGTGCACATGCACCGGCCGCTTGATCGCGTCCTCGGCGATGGTCACGCCCCAGCCCGGGCGATCGGGCCGGAGTTCGAGATACCCGCCCTTCGGCAGATAGGGATCGGCCACGTAGGGCGCGCCGGTCGGCAGGCGGTATTCGAGAATGCGGAAGTTCGGCTGGGCCGCCGAGAAATGCACGTTCACGGCGGTCGCGAGCGGACCCATCGGATTGTGCGGCGCGACCGTGACGTAGTGCGCCTCCGCGAGAGCGGCGATCTTGCGCATCTCCAGCAGGCCGCCGACCGCGCAGATATCCGGCTGGATGATGTCGGCGCCTTTCACGGTGAGCAAGCGTAGGTACTCGAACCGGTTGTAGAGCGACTCGCCGGTCGCGAGCGTGCAGGTGAGGCCGCGCTTCACCTCGCCCCAGGCCTCGATATTCTCGGGCCGGATCGGCTCCTCGTAGAACAGCGGATCATACGGCGCGAGCGCGTTGCCGAGCTGGATCGCCTGGATCGGCTCGAAGATCTGCGCGTGCGCGTCGAAGGCGATCTCGTAGTCGGCGCGCACGGTTTCGCGCAGCGCGCGGAAATACTCCGCACTGGTGCGCACCACCTCGCCCCAGCGATGCGCGTTCTGGTCGATGCGGAACGGGCTGAGCTTGAAGGCGGTGAAACCGTACTCCGCGTTGAGCTTGTCGAAAGCGTCGCGGCCGGCGGCGGGATCGGGCGCGGTGTAGACGCCGGCATAGACGCGCACGCGGTCGCGCGAATGGCCGCCGAGCAACATGTAGACAGGGACGTTGAGCGCCTTCGCCGAGATGTCCCACAAACAGTGGTCGATCGCGGAGATCGCGGCGAGGCCGAGCGCGCCGGGCGGGAAGCGCGATTGCTGCAACAGGTGCAGGATCAGGAACTCGATCCGCCGCGGATCCTGGCCACGGACGAAGCCGAAGAGATATTCGAGCAGCGGCAGCAGCGCCCGGTCCGGGCCGTGATTGTAGCACTCGCCCCAGCCGGTCAGGCCGTCATCAGTGTCGATGGCGACGAGGACGCGCGGGCGATCGGCGTGGCGAGTTTCGAAGATGCGGAGGCGGTCGATTTTCATTTGAGCCGCGTGCGGCGCGAATGCGAAAAGCCCTCCCGCCCCGCGGGGGAGGGTCGGGTGGAGGGGAGACGCGCCCGAGATCTCGCGGTTTCT
Source organism: Acetobacteraceae bacterium (assembly GCA_036265085.1). Taxonomy (GTDB): domain Bacteria; phylum Pseudomonadota; class Alphaproteobacteria; order Acetobacterales; family Acetobacteraceae; genus DATAPS01. The sequence continues at coordinate 1,580 of DATAPS010000465.1, forward strand.
CCCCCTCCCCCAACCCCCACCCGCAAGGGGAGGGGGAACACGATGCGGTCGAGCGACACGCGTGCCGACATCAAGATCATGGTTACCGCGCCAGGATGTCGTTCGCGTCGTCGACGAATTTCTTGCCGGCGTCCTTCGGCGTCATCTTCCCGAACCCAACCGCCGCATTCACCTCCTGGAGTCGGAATGCGATCTCCCCGGCCCCGTTCGGCGGCGCGGGCGGGAGGTCGCCGATCCTCTCTTCGATGAACGCGATGTAGTCGAGCATCATGCGGTCGAGCGGGTCGAGCTCGGGCGCGATCGCGGCGCGAATCTTGGGCGACGCTGGAATGCCGCGCTCGGCACCAAGGATCTTCGCGCCTTCGGGGTTCTCGACGGTGAAGTTGACGACCCTCACGGCCTCTTCGGGGTAGCGCGTGCTCGCCGCCACCGACCAGAGCTGCGACGGCTTGTAGTATTGCCCCGGCTTCATCCCGGCCCCCCCTGCCGGGTCCATCGTCATCCCGAGCTTGTCCTTGATGATCGCCTGCAAGCCGACGAGCTGGTTCGAGTGGTCAAAATCCACGGCCGACTTGCCGAGCGCGAGCGAGGTCGTGTCGAGCGAAGCCTTGTCCAGCGCCGCGACGTCCGCCGGCACGCAGGCACCGGCCTTGCGCATGTCGGTCCAGAGCTGGAACCAGTCCGCCGCGTCGGTGTCGCCGAAGGCGAGCTTACCCGACGAATCGTAGAGCGCCTTCCCGCGCTGGCGCACGAAAACCTCGAAGAGCGGCTCGCGGATACCACCGTCGGAGAGGCCCCAGAAGCCGGGCTTCGCCGCCTTCTTGGTGAGCTGCGCGCCGAGCGACGCATAGCCGTCCCAGGTCGTGTCCCAGGCGGGCGGCTGGAGACCGGCCGCCTCGAATGCGGTCGCGTTGAAGAAGGTCGCGGTGGAGTTCTGGCCGAGATTGACGCCGTAGAGCTTGCCGTCCACGCGGCCGCCGTCCGCCGCCTTCCCGAAATCCTGAATCGCGAGAGTTCCGGGGACGAATTTGTCGAGCGCGAGCAGCGTGCCGCGGCGGGCGTATTCGAAGATGTAGCGGTAATCCATCTGGATGATGTCGGGCGGATTGCGGCCCGCGACCTGGGTCGCGAGCTTCGTCCAGTAATCGCCCCAGCCGAGCGTCTCGCCCTCGATCGTCACGCCGGGATTGGCCTGCATGAACGCGGCGCTGGCCTTCAGCGTGCGGTCGCCGCGCTCCTTCGAGCCCCACCAAAACATGCGTAGCCGCGCAGCCGTCGCGGCGCGCGCGCCGGTGGCGGCGAGCGTGGCGGCGCCTGCGAGCAGCGAGCGGCGGCCGATCCGAATCATCGCTTTTGTCCTCCCCTCGGGGTTCCCGCCCCGGTTGCGATCGGTATCCTGCACAAGCGCGTCGGGCGCGAGAAGCAGAAACGGACGGTGCGGATGGAGCGGCGGCGTGTGGCGATCGTGGGGACCGGGCATCGCGGTACCGGCATGTGGGGGCGCGAGCTGGTCGAGCGGTACGGCGGCGTCGTCGAGATCGCCGGGCTCTGCGACATCAACGCGCGGCGCGTGGCGGCAGCGCAACGGCTGATCGGCACCAATGCGCCCGCCTATACTCAGCTCGCGCCGATGCTTCGCGAGGTGAAGCCGGAGACGGTCATCGTCACCACACGCGACGACACGCACGACGACGTGATCGTCGCGGCGCTGGAGTCGGGCGCCAACGTCATCACCGAGAAGCCGATGGCGACGACGGCGGCGAAGATCCGCCGCATTCTCGACGCGTCGGCACGCACCGGGCGGCGCGTGGACGTGACGTTCAACTACCGTTACTCGCCGTTCGCCGCGAAGCTGAAGGAGCTGCTGGCGAGCGGCGTGATCGGCGATGTCGTTTCCGTCGATTTTCACTGGTATCTCGATACGGCGCACGGTGCCGACTACTTCCGCCGCTGGCACGCGTACAGCCGGTATTCCGGCACGCTGTTCGTGCACAAGGCGACGCATCATTTCGACCTGCTGAACTGGTACCTCGGCGCGAACCCGGTCGAGGTGTTCGCGCGCGGGTCGCTGCGGCATTACGGACGCCGCGGCCCGTTCCGCGGCCCGCGCTGCCGCGACTGTCCGCATGCCGGTGAATGCGATTTCCATTTCGACATGACGCGCAAGGCGAGTCTGGAGGAGCTGTACGAGGCGCCGTCGGCGGAGGACGGCTATGTCCGCGACGCCTGCGTGTTCCGCGAGGACATCGACATCTGGGACACGATGAGCGCGGACCTGCTCTACGAAGGCGGCGTGCAGGTGACCTACTCGCTCAACGCCTGCATGCCGATCGAGGGCCACCATCTCGCCTTCAACGGCACAAAGGGCCGAATTCAGCTCCGCCATCGCGAGACGCAGCCGTTCCCGATCTCCGATTACGACGAGATCCTCGTCATGCCGAACTTTTCGACGGCGGAGGCCGTGCGACTCCCCCGTATCGAGGGCGGTCATTTCGGCGGCGACGACCGGCTGCGCACGCATCTATTCGACGCCTTGGCTCCCGATCCGCTCTCGCAGCGAGCCGACGCGCGAGCGGGCGCGCAAGCGGCGCTGGTGGGGATCGCGGCGGCGGAGAGCGCCAGAAGCGGCAAACCGGTGCATGTCGAAAAGCCGTAGGGCGGGTCTTGATCCGCCGGTCGTCGTTCTGCCGAGAAAGCGGCGCGAGACCCGCCCTACGCCAACATCTCGCGAATCCTTTCGGCCAGCCCGGTTGCGGTGAACGGCTTTGTGATGAGGTCGATGTCATCGTCCAACCGCCCGTGGTGGACGATCGCGTTGCGCGTGTAGCCGGTCGTGAACATCACCCGCAGATCGGGTCGCATCCGCAACGCCTCCTCGGCCACCTTGCGCCCGTTCATCGGGCCCGCGAGCACAACGTCGGTCAAGAGCAACACGACCTCCGGATGCGCGTCCAGCAGCGCGAGGCCGGCCGGCCCATCATTTGCCCCGAACACGCGATACCCGGCGTCCTGCAACGCAGCGACGGTGAAGTCGTAGACGATCTTCTCATCCTCGATGACGAGGATCGTCTCACCGGAGCCCAGCGCCGGTTCCTGCGCCTCGGCGACGGAGGCGCTGGCGGTCCGCGTCCCGACGCGGCTCATGCGCGGGAAATAGAGCTTCACCGTGGTGCCATGCCCGATCTCGGAATAGAGCGCCGCATGGCCGCCTGATTGGCGGAGGAAGCCGAACACCTGGCTCAGGCCGAGGCCGGTTCCCTTGCCGACCGGCTTGGTCGTGAAGAACGGCTCGAACACGCGCTCCTTCACCTCGGGCGAAATGCCGGTCCCGGTGTCGCAGACCGCGACCATCACATACTGCCCGGCCCTCACCTCGCCACTGCGGACCGACGGATAGGCGGCGTCGAGATATGTGTTGCCCGTTTCGATCGTCAGCTTGCCGCCCTCGGGCATCGCGTCGCGCGCGTTGACCGCGAGGTTGAGGATCGCGTTCTCGAGCTGGTTCGGGTCGGCATCCGCCTGCCACAGGCCGCCCGCCAGCACCGTCTCGACCGCGATGTTCTCGCCGAGCGTCCGTCGGATCAGCTCCGACATGCCCGCGACGATCTTGTTGAGGTCGATCACCTGCGGCCGCAGCGGCGATTGGCGGGCGAAGGCGAGCAGCCGGTGCGTCAGCGTCGCCGCACGCTGCGCGCCCTCCATCGCGTTCTCGATGTTGTGCAACACGCGCCGATCGCCTGATTCGAGCCGGCGCTGCGCCATATCGAGGTTGCCGGTGATGACCGTGAGAAGATTGTTGAAATCGTGCGCGACGCCGCCGGTGAGCTGCCCGACGACCTCCATCTTCTGCGACTGCCGCAGCTGCTCCTCGGTGCGCGCCAGCGCCTCAGCCGCCGCCTTCTCGGCTGTGATGTCGCGCCCGATCGCGTGAATCAGGCCGCCTTCCGGTACCGAGGTCCACGACACCCAGCGGTAGCTGCCGTCCTTGTGGAGCAGCCGGTTTTCGAAGCGGAGCGTGATGCGTCCTTCCGCCAGCTGCGCGACGTCGTTCATTGTCGCATCGTAGTCGTCGGAGTGCAGGAGCCTGTCGATGCGAATGCCGACCAGCTCGTCCTCGCGCCATCCGAGCGTTGCCATCCACGCCGGATTCACCGCGACGATCTCGACATCGAACCGCATCACAACCATCAGCACGGCCGAGAAGCGCCAGATCCGGTCGCGCTCGGCGGCCACTTCCTCGACGCGGCGCGCGAGGGTGGCGTTAAGCAGGCGCAGCTCGTCCTCGGCACGCCGCTGCCGGTCGATGTCAAGGATCGCCACGACGCCGCCGCGCAAGCTGCCGTCCGCGCGGCGGATGGGAGCGCCGATGAGGCGCACCCAGGCGCGCGTGCCGTCGCCGCGTTGATAGAGCACCTCGAGCTCGGGCCGTTCCTCGCCGTCGCGGATGACGCGCGCGAGCGGGTATTCGGTACTCTCGACGCTGCGCCCGTCGGGGTGGAACGAAATCCAACTTTGATAATCCGGGATTCCGGTCGAGCGCAGGACCGGATGGCGGAAGATGCGCTCGGTCTGCGCGTTGCCCTCCACGATGCGCCCGTCCGGCGCGTCGCCGATGACGACGCCGACCGGAACCGCCTCGAACACCGCCCGCAGCAGGGCCTGGCTTTCGGCGAGCGAGGCCTTCGCGTCGTGTTCCTCGGTGATGTCGGTATGGACCCCGACCCATTCGCGCACCACACCGCGCCCATCGACGACGGGAACTCCGCGAATGGCGAAGCGCCGGTAGGCGCCGTCGGAACGCCGCACCCGGTGTTCGAAGATGAAGGTGCTGCCGGCGCGTACGGCCGCTTCCCATGCATCGATCGTCGGTTGTGCGTCGTCCGGATGTACCGCTTTCGACCAGCCGTAGCCCTCATATTCGTCCGGGCTTTGACCGGTGAGCGCCGCCCAACCGGGCTGGTCGCGCGTCATCCGGCCGGTCGGGTCGGTGGTCCAGACCACGCCGTCCACGGCCCGGACGGCGGCCCGGAAGCGCTCTTCGCTGACCTGAAGGGCGGTCTCGCGATCCCGGATCGCGGCCTCCGCGCCGACCAGCGCGCGGCCGACCGCGTCGGCCTCGCGCAAGCGCGTGTCCAGAGCCGGGACCGTCTCGCCTCGTCCGAGCCGCACTGCCGCCGAGGTGAGCTGGTGCAGCGGGTCGGTGATCGTCCGCGCGACGCGAGCCGCCAGCCCGGCCGACAGCAGGAATACCACCAGGGTCGATCCGACGATGAGCTGCCTGAGCTTGTGGAGCGGGGCTTCGATCGTTTGCTCCGGGACGCCGATCGCGACGCGCCAGCCCGAGATCGAAGAACGCTCATAGGCGCCGAGAACGGCGGTTCCCTCCAGTGTCGTGCCCGCCCAGGTCCCTCGGTCTTCTACGGTTTCGCGGATGAGGTCGGCAGTCGCGGACCGGCCGACGCTAGTATCTTGCTGGCGCGAGCGCGCGATGATCCGCCGATTGCGGTCGAGCAGGGCGATAGTCCAGTCCGAAGGCCCCGCCTTCGCCAGGATTTCGGCGAGCCGCCCAGGGTCGAGCGCCATGCTGAGGACGTAGGCGACCTTGCCGCCCTGGAACACAGGGGCTTCGACCCCGACCAGCGGACGACCCGTGGTCGTGCCCCTGAAGAGATCGGAGACAGCGGGCTTGCCGGTCTCGAACACCTGCTTGTCGAGGGCGAGCAGTTCGGGATCCGCGGAATGGGGCAGCGGAGTGCCGTAGGGCGCTCGCGTATTGATCATGAGCTGCCCGGCGCGATCCCGCATCGCGACGAAATCGCCGTGGCTCCGCAGCAGCGCGTGCGCTTGCGCGTCGAAGCCGGCGAGATCGCCGCCGGGCTGGAGCGACGGCGACGTGGCGATCGCTTCCAGCGCGGCGATCATGCCGACGAGCTCGCGGTCGATGTCCGTCGAGACCTGCTGCGCGAGACCCAGTGCCTCCGCTCGGTAGCGCTCCTTTTCGGTGATCGAGAACCGCCAAAGCAGAATGGCGGCGAAGATCGCGACCGGAACGAGAATCGCGGCGCACAGCAGGATCAGCCGCGCGCGGGTCGACGATGCGACGCTCCGCTGCTCCGTGATTCCCTGCAATTCGCGCTACTTCCGCCGTCGGTGGATTCAGGGGCTGAGCTTGTAGTTGTAGCCGCCGGTCTTGCGGACCGTCCAGGCAGCGGCCCTGCTAGACGGGCCGTTCTCCCTTGACGGTGACACGGCGGCCGGACCGGGTGTGCGGCCAGTAGTCCCACATGGCGCGGTGCTGCGTGCAACGATTGTCCCAGAACGCCAGCGAGTTCGGCCGCCAGCGGAAGCGGCACTGGAACAGCGGATTTTCGGCATGGTCGAACAGGTAGCGCAGGACCGCGTCGCTCTCGTCGCGCGGAATGCCGACGAGTCGGGTCGTGAAGCCGCGGTTGACATAGAGCCCGCGGCGCCCGGTGGCGGGATGCGTGCGCACCACCGGGTGCTCGGCGCGGGGATAGCTCGGCTTGTCCGCCACGCCGAGATTCGCGTAGGTGCCGCGATAGGCTTCTTCGCCGTCATGCACGGCGCGCACCCCGTCGAGATACGCCTTCATCCGCTCCGACAGCGCCTCGTAGGCAGCGTACATGCTGGCGAACAGCGTGTCGCCGCCGTGCGGCGGGGTGGTCGTGATGTGCAGGATGCTGCCCATCGGTGGCTCCTCGTCGCACGAGACGTCGCTGTGCCAGCCCTCGCCGTTCGCGCGCGGCGAGTTGCGGTCGGCATGAATAATCATCAGCTCGGGCTCGCCCTCAACGTGAGGTGCCGCGGGATGGCGGTGGAGTTCGCCGAACAGGCGGCCGAACGCGAGGTGCTGCTGCGGCGTGATGGGCTGGTCGCGGAAGAAGATCACGAGGTTCTCGGCGAGCGCGCGGTGGATCTCGTCGCGCGCGCGATTGCCGAGCGGCTTGGCGAGATCGACACCGCCGATCTCCGCGCCGATGATCGGCGTGAGGCGGTCGACGCGGATCGTCTCGTACGGCGCCGCCTCGGCCTCGGCGGCGCGGTAGCGCGGGCCGTTGTTGCTGCGCAGGCTGCTCATCAGAGCACGGCCTCGGTATCGCTGATCAGCCGCTTGCCCGCGGCGCTCGGCGAGAGCCGCCCGAAGGCGACCTCGTCGGCGATGGTCCGCATGATGCGCTGGTTGAACTCGTTGGCGCCGAGCGGCGCGGGCGGCGGCGGCGGAATGACCTTCTCGGCGAGGGCGTCCACGAAGTCGACGGTGGCCTTCTCGGCCGGTGAAAGCGTTGGCGCGATCACCTCGCGCATCTTCAGCGACGGCGGCACGCCGCGCTCGACGCCGAGCAGCTTCGCCGCGTCGGGATCGTTCAGGTAGAAATCGATGACGTCGGCGGGCGGCTTGGGCTGCTTCGCGAGCTTGTAGATGCTCCAGATCAGCGCCGCCCGGAAATAGT
>DATAPS010000466.1:0-5023 GCA_036265085.1 Acetobacteraceae bacterium
GGTTCGGCGGATGACGTGCGCGTCCTCGTCGTCTTCTGCCACCCCGTCGAGACGAGCTACGGCGCCGCGCTGAAGGATCGGATCGTCGCCTCGCTCGCGCCGCGGCACCACGTCGATCTTCTCGATCTCTACGCGGAGAAATTCGATCCGGTGATGTCGCGCGAGGAGTGGCTCGGCTATCACGAGATCCCCGACAACATCGCCCCAGTTGCCGGATACGTGGAGCGGCTGAAGGCCGCCGATGCGATCGTGTTCTGCTTTCCCGCGTGGAGCTTCGGCCCGCCCGCGATGCTCAAGGGCTGGCTCGATCGCGTGATGCTGCCCGGCGTCTCGTTTCATATTCAGCCCGATGGCCGCGTGACAGGCGGGTTGACGAACCTGAAGAAACTCGCAGCGGTCGTCACCTTCGGCCAGACATGGTGGCGCGCGAGGCTGATGGGCAACTATCCCCGCAAGCTCGTGCGGCGCTATCTCCGGCGCAACATCGGTATGCAGAAGCCCGCGCTGTTCCTCGCGCACTACGCCATGAACGTGTCGACGCCGGACACGCGGGCGCGGTTTCTCGCGAAGGTCGGGGAGGCGATGTCGGCGTTCTGACGCAATCGGCGGAGCGGTACCCTAGAACGGCCGTCCCGCCACCTCGTCGAGCTCCGCGTAATCCGGCGTCCGCGCGTCAATGGCAGCGCCCGCGCGCAACACGAGGCGGTCCGATTGCGGGCGCGACAGCAGCTCGCTCACCGACCGCGCCTTGCAGATGACGAGATCCGCGGCGACGCCCGGTTCCACGCGACCGGCCGGGACGCCTATGATCTCCGCAGGAGTCCGCGTTGCCACGCGATGCCAGTCGCCGAGCGGCCGGTCGAGATGCCCGATGCGGACCGCCTCGCGGAACACTTCCAGCATGTCGTGATCGCCATAGGCATGGAACGGGTCGCGGCAGTTGTCGCTCGCCACCGCCACCGGAATGCCACGTGCCGCCATCTCGTGCAGCAGCGTCACCCCGCGGCGGCGCGGCGTGCACCCGGGCGCGCGGTCCTGGAGGTACATGTTGCACATCGGCAGGCTCACCACCTGCATCCGTGCCTCCGCCATCAGGTCGAGAGTGCGATCGACCTCGCCATCGCTCTGCACGGTCAGGCTGCAGCAGTGGCCGACGACGATCGGCCGGGGGAAGCGCCGCGCGATCGCGAGCTCCGCGAGCATCGGCAGCGAGCGCGCCGCCGGATCGAGCGTCTCGTCGATATGCACATCCAGACCGAGCCCGTGCGCCTCGGCCAGACCGACCAGCGCCTCGATCCGCTCCGGGAGCCCATCCATCGGATAGATCACGCCCCCGAGCGTGCCGCCGTGCTCGACCACGCAAGCCGCAAGGTCGGCGGCATAAGCGGAATCGTCCAGCGACGCCGGGGCGAAGAGCGCCACCCCCTGCAGCGTGATCCGCCCCGCCCATCGCTCGCGCATCTCGGCGAACACCGGCCACGTGATCCGGTGCTGCGGCGCGCCGCTGTCGATATGCGTGCGGATGGCGACCGTGCCGTGCGCGTAGGCGCAGCGCAGACCGAACTCGAAGCGGGGCGCGATATCCGCCGCGGTCCAGCGCGCCGCGCGATCCGCCGCCACCGCCGCGAGCGCGCCCGCAAAGCTGCCGTCCGGGTTCTCGGCGCGCGGCCAGATATGGCCTTTGTCGAGATGCGTGTGCATGTCGACGAAGCCCGGCCAGACGATCCCGCCAGCCAGATCCGTCCGCAGCGCGCCGGCGGCACTCTCGGCCGCCGGATCGATCGCGGCGATCCGGCCATCGGCGATGGTGATATCGACGAGCCCAGGGCGGTCCAGCAGCCGCGCGCGCGAAAGAACCCGCGCGGTCAGGGCTTCCTCATCTCCGCTGCGCGACCGGGTGCAAATCCCATGCCTATTGCGCGGGCATTGGCGATGCGGCGGCTGGGCCGCGCTTCGGCTTGCGGCGCTCCTCGAAGCGCTGGATCACCACGAAGAACGACGGCACCAGCAGCACCGCGAGGCAGGTCGAGGCGAGCATCCCGGAGGACACCGTGATCCCGATCGACTTGCGCGAGTTCGCCCCGGCGCCGGTCGCGAGCACAAGTGGCATGACGCCGAGAATGAAGGCGAACGACGTCATCAGGATCGCCCGGAACCGGCTGCGCGCCCCCTCGATCGCGGACTCCAGGATCGGCTTGCCTTCGAGCATCCGCGCGTGCCGGGCCACCTCGACGATCAGGATGGCGTTCTTCGCCGACAGCGCGATCAGCAGCATCAGGCCGATCTGCGTGTACAGGTTGGCGTCGAGCCCGAGCGAGGTCAGCACGATCACCGGCCCGATCAGCGCGAGCGGCACCGCGAGGATGACAGAGAGCGGCGCGAGCCAGCTCTCGTATTGTCCGGCCAGGACGAGATAGACCAGCAGGATCGCCAGCCCGAACGCGTACAGGATCTGATTGCCGACCAGCTTCTCCTGATACGACATCGCGGTCCATTCATAGCCGGCGCCGCGCGGCAGCGTCTGCTGCGCGATCTGGTCCAGGATGTCCATGGCCTGACCGGAGCTGAAGCCCGCGGCCTGCGAACCGATGATGGTCGCGGTCGGATACAGGTTGTAAAGGCTGATCAGCGGCGCGCCGACGACCTCGTTGATCTGCACCAGCGTGCCTATCGGCACCATCTGCCCGCTGTCGTTGGGGATCTGCAGCGCCCGGATGTCCTGGGGCCGAACCCGGTACGGCGCGTCGGCCTGCGCGTAGACCTGGAACGTCCGCCCGAACTTGTTGAACTGCGCGATATAACTCGAGCCGATATACGAGGAGAGCGCGCTGAACACCGATCCGACCGAGACGTGCAGCGCCTCCGCCTTGACCCGATCGACCACAACTTCGAGCTGCGGTCCGTTCGTGCGGAAGGACGTCGACGCGCGGGCGATGCCGCTCTGCGACGTCGCGGCCGCGATCACGCCGCGCGTCATGGCCTGGAGCTTAGGCAGATCGAAGCTGCCGTCGCGCAACTCCACCTGCATGGTGAAGCCGCCGGAATTGCCGATGCCCTGAATCGCCGGCGGGATCAGCACGAACGTGGCCGCGTCCGGAATCTGCGCGTTCAAGGCCCGCGTCAGGTTCTCGTAGATCGAGCGCAGATCCTGGCCTGCGCCGCGCTTCGACCAGTCCTTCAGGATGACGTAGGAAACCCCTGCATTGAACAGCGTCGCGCTGTTGTCGATCACCGACACGCCTGCGATGCTGATGACCTGATCCACGCCCGGCGTCTTCAGCGCGAGTCCGGTCACCCGGTCCAGCACCGACTGCGTGCGGCCGAGCGATGCGCCGTCCGGCAGCTGCACACCGACCAGCACGTAGCCCTGATCCTCGAGCGGCAGGAAACCGCCGGGCAGCCGGGTGAACCCGTAGATCGATCCGGCGACGATGAGGATGGCGACGATAACGGTGAGGCCGCTGTGGCGCACGGTCCGGCCGACCAACCCGACATAGCCGTGCTCCGACCTGTCGTACACCGCGTTGAAGCCGCGATAGAACACGTTGCGCTTCTCGGGGGGCACCGGCCGGCGCAACCACATCGCGCACTGCGTCGGCTTCAGCGTCGCCGCATTGATCGCGCTGATGACGGCGGTGGCCGCGATCACCAGCGCGAACTGCGCGAACATCCGACCGGTCAGCCCCGGCAGGAAGGCGGCGGGCAGGAACACCGACATCAGCACGAGCGTGATGCCGATGATCGGCCCGAACAGCTCGTTCATCGCCTTGATCGCGGCGTCATGCCCGGACAAGCCGCGCTCGATGTAATGCGCCGCTCCCTCGACCACGACGATCGCATCGTCGACGACGATGCCGATCGCGAGCACGATGCCGAAGAGCGTCGAGAGGTTGATCGTGAAGCCGAGTGCCGCCATCGCGGCGAACGCAGCGATGATGGTGACCGGAACGGTCGTCGCGGGCACCAGCGTTGCGCGCCAATCCTGAAGAAAGACCAGGATCACGACCAGCACGAGGATGCCGGCCTCGATCAGGGTCTTGTAGACCTCATGCACCGATTCGCTCACGAACAGCGTCGTGTCGAACGGCACGGCGTAGACCAGCCCCGGCGGGAACGCCTTCGCGAGCTCAGCCATCTTGGCGTCGACTTCATTCGCGACGTTGAGCGCGTTCGCGCCCGGCGTCTGAAAGATCGCGAGCCCCGCCGCGGGACGGCCGTTTTGCGTGAACACCTGGCTGTAGGTCTGTGCACCCAGCTCCACGCGCCCGACATCGCGCACGCGCGTGATGTTCGGCCCGTTCTGCCCGGTTCCCGTCTTGACGATGATGTTTGCGAATTCCGACGGATCGTCGAGGCGGCCGCTGATGTCGATCGTGTACTGGAACGCTTGGCCCGGCGGCGCCGGCGGCGCGCCGACCTGCCCGGCCGTCACCTGCTGGCTCTGCGACTGCACCGCGTTGATCACGTCCGACGGCGCCAGCCCGCGCGCCTGGAGCTTCGCCGGATCGAGCCAGATCCGCATGGCATACTGGCCGGCGCCGAACACGTTGACGTTGCCCACGCCCGGGAGCCGCGACAGCTCGTCGCGCAGGCTGATCGTCGCGTAATTGGCGAGATAGAGGCTGTCGTAGCGATTGTCGGGCGAGGTCAGCGACACGATCTGCAGGATCGCGGTCGACTTCTTCTGCACCACAACGCCCTGCGCCTGAACGGCTTGCGGCAACGACGCGAGCGCCGCGGAGACGCGGTTCTGGACCAGCACCTGTGCGAAATCGAGGTCGGTGCCGATCTTGAACGTGACCGTCAGGGTGTAGGAGCCGTCGTCGGCCGCGGTCGACTGCATGTAGAGCATGCCGTCTACGCCGTTCACCTGCTGCTCGATCGGCAGCGACACGGTGTCGACCACCGTGCGCGCACTCGCGCCGGGATAGCGCGTCGTGACCGATACCGTCGGCGGCACGATGTCGGGGTATTGCGCGATCGGCAGGCCGAACAGTGCCACGGCGCCGATCACGACCATGAC
>DATAPS010000467.1:0-2788 GCA_036265085.1 Acetobacteraceae bacterium
GCCTGTTCGTGGTCGGTGCAGCGCCGCCCGGGCCGCCGCTCGCCGAGACGCTCGGGCATTCGTGGCCGGACCACGCGCTGATCGAAGGCATACTGCGCCCGGCAGCGCTTGCACTCTCCGCGTTGGAGGGATGGCGCGTCCCGCACCGGGCGATCCGGCTGAATAACGTGTTCAGACGCGCCGACGGAAGGGCCGTGCTCGGCAGCTTCTGGGCCGCACCCCCCGCTTCCCTCCAACCCGCGTTGTTCGAGCCGCCCTACGTCGCGATGTGCCCGCCTGCCGGCCGGGGCGAGGGCAGCATCGGGGACGACGTGTATGCGCTCGGCGTGCTCTTGCTCGTCCTGGCGCTCGGCCAGGCGCCGCTCGCCGGACTCGACGACGAGGCAATCGTCCGGCGCAAGCTCGAGCGCGGCTGCTTCGAGGCCCTCGCGGGCGAGCAGCGTCTTTCCTCGGGGATCGGTGACCTGTTGCGCGGGATGCTCGCGGAAGATCCCGAGCACCGACCCTCGCCGGCGATGCTCTGCGATCCGGCGGCCGCTCGCGCCCGCCGGCTGGCCGCACGGCCGCCGCGCCGCGCGCAGCGCCCGCTCGACGCCGGCGGCTCGCAGGTATCCGATCCACGGTCGCTCGCATTCCTCCTGGCCAAGGACCCGGAGCGTCACCGGCAACTGCTGCGCAGCCCGGCAATCGAGCACTGGGCGCGGCGGAGCCTCGGCGATACTGCGCTCGCGAACCGCATCGAGGCTGCCGCCCGCGGGCAAGCGGACAGCCCGGGCAGCAGCCGCGCGGACGCATTCCGATGCCTCCGCGTGATCGCCGCGCTCGATCCGATCGCACCACTCTGCTGGCGCGGCCTGTCCTTCTGGCCGGATGGGCTCGGGCCGCTGCTTGCCGCTGAAGATCCCGGGCGACCCGATTCCAGGCTGGAGGAGGTGATCGAGGGCGAAATCCTCGCCTCTTGGGCGGAGGAGCGGCCCGAGCGCTGCGATCGCGCGGGCCTCAAGATAGACGCGCGGCGCTATCGCGCGCTGCTGCGGCGTCCTGGATGGTCAGGTGGGCTCCCGCGCCTCCGCTACGAGCTGAACGCGGAGCTCGCCTGCCTGAGTCCGCTGCTGGCGGACGAGGCGGTCAGCCGGGCGGGTGAGCTTCTCCCGGCGCTGGAAGCACGCGCGCCCGCATCCCCCACCGGTCAGCGGCCGGTGGACCGCGAAATCGTCGCTTTCCTGGCGACGCGGGCCGACGTGGCGTTCGAGCGGCCGCCAGGCGAACGGGGACGAGCGTCAGAGCCAGGGGCCGCTCTCGCGCCCTTGCGGATGCTGGCCCAGCTCCAGCAACGATTTCATCCCGAGCAAAGCTTTCCGCGCCTTTCCGCGTGGATTGGATGGGAGTCCGAGATACTCGCCGGCGGATGGCATAGCCAAGCGCGCCGGGCGCGCATCACCGAGGCGCTTGCGTCCGTGATCGCGTCCGGAAAGCTCGCGGACATGCTCGCCATTCTTGACAATCCGCGCGACCGGGCCCTGGACGAAGCCGAAGCGGCGCGGGCGCGGGCGACGATCGCGGCGATCGACGCCGAGTTGACCCGTCTGCACGAGACCGCCGGTGCGCGCGCGGCGCTGGCCGGTCGGATCGGCGCGGAGGTGACGACCGCCGCGGGTGCGCTTGCCCTCGCCGGTTCGGTTCTTGCCATGGCGCTCGGATGACGCGTCGGGAGGCGACGGCGGCCCCGGCGCGACGACCCTCGGCGCTCTGGCTACAGGGCCTGATCTGTGGCGCAATCGTCACTCTCGCCGCACCCGTCGCGCTGGTGATCGCCGTACTGCTCGCGCCGACCGCCCTCGCGATGCTGAGCGACGCCCGCGAGGACCGGCCACCCACGCGCGGCCTCGTGCTCGCGGGGCTCGCTTATGCCGTGCATCCGTTGATAACGCTCTGGCGCTCCGGACACGACCTTCCCGCGGCGCTCGCCACCCTCAGCGATTTCGGCGTCATCGCCGCAGCGTGGGCCGCGCAGGCCGGACTCTGGCTCCTCGGCGAGGTGATCCCGCTGGCCGTGCGGCTGGCGCTCGAGGCGCGCAGCGGGAGCCGAAGCGCACTTCTGCGCGCCGAACGCGCGCGCTGCGTCGCGGAGTGGGGCGTATCGACGGACCAGCCGACGGGTCATGACCCGGCCCAGTGACGCGGCTGGGAGCCGTACAGGAAAACGGCCGCCCCACGGGACGGCCGTTTCCCGATAGCAGCGCGGCGTGCCGCGTCAGGCCGCGACCTGCGCGCGGCGGCGTTCCGCCACCTGGGTGTGCATCGCTTTCTGCAGCTTCTCGAAGGCGCGCACCTCGATCTGGCGCACCCGCTCGCGCGAGATCCCGTACTGCTGGGACAGCTCCTCGAGGGTCGTCGGATTGTCCTTCAACCGACGCTCGATAAGGATATGCCGCTCGCGTTCGTTGAGGGTCTTCAACGCTCCGCTCAGCAGCGCCTTGCGGCCGGTCAACTCCTCGCGCTCGGCGATCTCGGTTTCCTGGCTCTCGCTCTCGTCGACCAGCCAATCCTGCCACTCGCCCTCGCTATCGGCCCGCACCGGCGCGTTCAGGCTGTGATCCGGCGCCGAGAGGCGGCGATTCATGCTGACTACGTCCTGTTCCGGGACCGCGAGCGCGTGCGCGATCTTGGCCACCTGCTCGGGTTGCAGATCGCCGTCATCGATCGCCTGCATCTGGCCTTTCAGTCGGCGCAGGTTGAAGAACAACTTCTTCTGCGCCGCTGTCGTGCCCATCTTGACGAGGGACCA